>JBAXQZ010000001.1:0-28569 GCA_037131475.1 bacterium
ACACAATATTGAACACGAATTGAGTGCATTTTATGATATACCACACGCTGCCGGCTTGGCAATCATTACGCCTAGGTGGATGGATGTTGTAAAAGATCAGAAAGCGAAAAAATTAGTCCAATACGGCAAAAGAGTTTGGAATCTTGAGGGAACTGAAGGCGAAATAATCAAACAGTCAATCCAAATAACATTTGATTTTTTCCGAGGATTGGGTGTCAAAATGAATTTAAAAGATTGGGATATTGATGATAAAAATTTCCCTATCATAATTGAAAGATTAACAAATAAGGCTATCGGCGAGATCCCACTCTCGAGAACGCAAATAACTGAAATATTGAATAATTGTTTGCTTTGAAAATCGGACAATGATCATGATTCACTCAAATAAATAAATGAAATGAAAATATATGCGCGTCTGGGATATTCATCCAAAATATTTGTGTCGCAAACATTTGCTCGCCGAGCATCGTGAGCTTCATGGACTTTGGAATATTCTGACCAAACATAACTGTAAAGGCGGCTACTCACGTCATCCAGAGACATTACGATGGATTAATAAAGAGAAAGCACTGTATCTTCGGCATCAGATGTTAATTGATGAATTTGCTTTTCTTGGATACAAGCATCATACACCACTAAATGAAAAACTTGCTATCGGCTTGGCAGAACAATGTACTTTTATCAATACTATCAGCGAACAACTGGAAATATTGAAGCAAAAACCCTGTGATTGCCCGTTGGATTTATGAAGAATTTAACTTCACCCAGTCCGTTTGACTTTGCTCAGTGCATGCATTAATGTTGGAAATCTTGCGATTACCTTATGCTCTTGCTTCAATTATTATATGTTTTGATATTTGTGATAAAATAACAATGCTATTGCTAAGTAAAGGAGTGCAATGAAATTTATTTTGATATTTGGGCCTCAGGCTGTTGGCAAGATGACGGTCGGCCATGAATTGGAAAAAATTACTGACTTGAAGCTTTTTCATAATCATATGACGATAGATTTGGTCTCGCCTTTCTTTGACTACGGAACACCTATTGCCAAGAAATTGGTCGAGCATTTCCGGACTGAAATATTGGAAGCTGTGGCGCAAAGCGATCTCTCAGGATTAATATTTACTTACATCTGGAATTTCGATACGCAACATGACTGGGATCAGATCGAAAAATTCTGTGAAATTTTTCGACGCAATGGTGGCGAAATATGTATGGTGGAGCTTGAAGCAGAGGTTGATGAAAGAATTGCGCGCAACAAAACGCCTCATCGACTCGAGCACAAGCCAAGCAAAAGAAATCTCGAGCGGTCAGAGAAAGATTTGATTAATTCCGTGGCGTCGCATCGCATGAATTCGCTCGAAGGTGAGATCAAAGAGAAGAATTATATCAGAATCAATAATTCAAAAATTTCACCAGAAAAAGTCGCGGGAATAATAAAGGAGAGATTTGGACTGAATCCAACAAGGTGAATAATTGGTTTGAATAGTGAATTGTGAATTGTGAATTGTGAATTAAGGATTGACTATCCCATAGATTATCGGATCAAGTCCGATAATGACAGAACGTAGAGTGGGTGGGAATGAAGGAATTAACTTAGAATTTAAATACTTTGGATTTGTTTGTTATTTCTGATTTAGTACTTTGAATTTAATACTCTGTATTCATTTCGTAAATTTAGTATTTTTCGTATTTCGTATTAGCATTTGAAAATTGAAAATTTATATATATGGGAGAGTTTTATGAAAATATTGGCGATTAATGGTAGCCCGAGACATTCCAAGACAGAGGCTATGATCAAAACGTTAATTGATAAAGTTGCTGATGACTCAGAGATAATACATTTGAGCGATTTGAGTATTCGTCCCTGCACTGGCTGTAGAAAATGCGCTACAGCGCCATTTGAGTGCCAACAAGAGGACGGCATCAGTAGATTGTTTATCAAAATGAGACTAGCAGAAATTATCATTCTCGCCTCCCCTACTTATTTTGACAATGTGACAGGAATAATGAAAAACTTTTTTGATCGTTGCCTTGGGCTTTATTGGTCCAAAAAACTTGAGGGCAAGAAAGTGATCTTACTCACTATTGCCGGTGGCCATCGGTCAGAGTCAGCAGAACGTTGTCTCGATGCAATGGAATATTGGAGCAAACTTATGAAAATGCAGGTCATTGAAAAAATTGGCGCCTTTAACGGCGATGAGCATTCGAAAGATGCCGAGCTAGAAACACTATCAAATAAACTACCGAGAATGGTGTCCCAATGAATACGGAATTCGAAACTCAAATACTCAATGCAGATGTCATCAAAATTGCCGAGAGACTACGCGCTCTTGGCGCGATAGAAATGCCGGAGAAATTCCAAAAACGTTGGGTTTTTGATCTTGCCTCAAGTGATGACCACCGTAGTTGGGTCAGACTGAGAACTGATGGCGAGAAAACGAAGATTTGCTACAAGGAAAAATATAATGCCAACATGGACGGGACCAAAGAGCTTGAGATTGAAGTCGATGATTTTGACAAGGCTTATGAAATTATTTCTAAATTAAATTTCTATAATGATCTATATTACCAAGAAGATAAGGCGACGCTCTTCTATCTTAATGATATTGAATTCAAAATTGATTATTGGCCGATGATTCCACCGGTACTGGAAATTGAGGCAAAAAGTTCAGAAAAAGTTGCCGAGGGCTTAAAATTACTTGACCTTGAGGGGAAAGAGTTTGGCCATCACGGATATGTACAAATTTTCAAAGAATACGGTATCGATTTGCACAAACATAAGATTTTGAAGTTTTGAACTTCATAAATTCCTTTATTAAGTCGTTTTTGCTTTTGACAGAGTGACAAAAGTCTTGGGATAAGCTAAAATATAATTAATTAATATCGGAAGAAAATATGAAAATCGGCGTTGATCTTGATGATGTACTTGGTGAGTTTATGCCTCGGATGCTGGCTTTTCACAATGAGAAATACGGCACAAAATTCGGCAACCGTGATGTTGGCCATGTACATGCACTTTTTGAATTGATCAGCGATACCGAAGAGGAAGCAATTGCCAAGATGGAGCTCTTTTATAAAAGCGACTACTTTTCAGATCTGCCACCAGTCAAAGGAGCCAAGGAGAATCTACGCAAGATCAAAGATGCCGGCCATAAACTAGTATGTATCACTGGGCGCCCTAGCCACTTGAAAGATCTCACTGTCGGTTGGATCAAGGAACATTTTGAAGATATTATCGAAGAGGTACATTTCGCTGATAGTGTAGTCCACGCTCACGGTTGGTCAAAGGGTGAAATGTGCAAGAGACTTGGTATACATCACCACATTGATGATTTTCTCGCATTTGCTCAAAATTGTGCAGAAAATGGCATCAGCGTCTTCCTACTTGATCGTCCCTGGAATCGCAACGTTGAGCTCGACATTAATATCAAGCGCGTTTTCTCATGGGATGAAATTTCTCTTGATTTAATCAAATTGAATCGATTGGAGCGAAATTATGATTGAGCTTGAATTAACATACCTAGCCAAATACCTACCAGAAAATCTAAAGGCTTACCCAGTCAAAGAGATAGTCGATATTTACGTCCCTGTGGCTTTCGAGCATCCAACCATCAGGATCAGAAAAAACGGAGATGTGTATGAAATCACCAAAAAAGAGCCTGTGTCTGGCACGGATAGCTCCGAGCAGCTTGAACAAACTATCAAAATTACAGCCGAGGAATTCCAGGAATTCTTGAAATTCCCTGGCAAGATTGTCAAGAAACATCGATATATTTATCCTTTTGGCGACTTGCATGCCGAAATCGACGTATTTGATGGCGACCTTTCTGGCCTAATCTTGGTGGATTTTGAATTTGATAATCAAAAAGAAAAAGACTTATTTGTTGCTCCCGATTTTTGCCTAGCAGAAATAACTCAGGAGAAATTCTTGGCCGGTGGCATGGTTTGTGGCAAAAGCTACAAAGACATTGAGCAAGAATTAAGTAAATACAATTATAAGAAAATTATTTTTAATAAATAAAGGATCACATATGAATCAAATCAAAAATGCATTTGCGATAAGTTGGCTTAATTTTAAGAAAAATTGGAAAAAATTGGCAATATTTTCCATAATTTTTATTGCTATATCGCTTGCTTTCATGATCATCGATGAAATGTTGCAGAATTTTGATATTTATAAGAATTATCTGGCTAGCCTCACAAGTCTTATCATTTCGACTTTTTTGTCGCTAGGAAGTATTCGGATTGCTTTACTTTTTAATGATAAGAAGGAAGTATCTTTTGGCCACTTTTTTAACAATTGGAAAATATTTGGTAAATTTATGCTAGCATCGTTGATCAAAAGCCTGATCATTATATTGCCAATCGTTATTTTGCTAATCATTACTGCCTCATCAAATTTTCAAAAAGACGTTGCTTGGACGCTGGGAGCAATTACGGCCGGGCTGAGCATTTTCTTGGCAATTTCATTTCTATTTGTCGACTACTTGATCGTTGACAAGGACCTATCAATTGCGGATGCCTTTAAACAAAGTTTTTTATTGACCAAGAAAAAAACGGGCATCATTCTCATGATTATGCTTCTACTTGTCGCGCTAAATTTAATAGGACTGATCGCTTTTATCGTCGGCCTAGTCTTCACTATTCCCTTCTCTTGGTTGATAATTGCTAATATATACCGACAATTTTCGAAGAAAGTTAAGGCCACTACTCCAGAGATTGCTGAATAAGGACTAAAAACTTTCGAAGATAAAAAATGCTCCGACGTAGGCCGGAGCATTTTTATTTTGGCTTAGCGAATTATTATCGATCGATAATGTTGGAAAGCATGAGACGTTTCTCGACAGAGGCAATTAATTTGCGTGTTGAGATAATGACATCTGGTGTGACAGAAACCGAGGTTGTACCAGCGCGAACCATCATCTCTGTAATCTCAGGATAAACGCTTGGTGCTTGGCCACAGATTGAGCAAGTGACATTGCGTTTGCGACAGGTCTTGATCACATATTCGATTGAAAGCTTGACTGCCTCATCACGTTCATCAAACAACGTTGCAAGAGCTTGGTTGTCACGATCGACACCCAAAGTTAGCTGAGTCAAGTCATTGGAACCGATTGAGATACCATCAATACCGAGATCGAGGAACTTCTCGAGCAAGATAACATTTGATGGGATCTCACACATCATCCAGATCTTAAAGTCTGGGCCTTGTCTCAGTCCACTCTGCTCAATTAATCTAATACATTCAGCCATTTCAGTCGTCGTGCGAACAAAAGGAACCATAATATGTAGATTCTTCAGGTCTAATTCGTCGCGAACCTTTTTGATTGCTTTGAGTTCAAAGGCAAACATTTCTGGATCGGCGATATAACGTGAGGCGCCACGATAACCAATCATTGGATTGTCCTCTACTGGCTCAAACTCTTCGCCACCCTTGAGGCCTCTATATTCATTGGTCTTGAAATCTGAAGCACGATAGACGACTGGACGTGGATTGAAGGCACCGCAAATAGTGCGAAGTCCATTGACCAACCCCTCGACATATTGCTCGCCTCGTCCATCTCGAACCATGGCTTTGGGATGCTCCCCAAGACTAGCAATCATAAACTCAGCGCGGAGAAGCCCGACACCATCAACTGGCATCTTGGCAACTTCCTCAGCCAAATGTGGCTCACCGAGATTGACATATACCTTCGTTCCAGTAACTGGAACTTCGTCGGCTAGAATCGAACCGCCCATTTGATGACCTGCGCTTGCTTCTGGTTTGGCAGCGATGGCAACTTTACCCTCATAAACTACACCTCGAGCACCATCAACTGTCACTATTTGACCGGTTTTGAGAGCGCTTGTAGCGGTACCGGTGCCGACAACACATGGGATACCCATTTCACGCGATACAATCGCTGCGTGACAGGTACGTCCACCGGTATCGGTGATGATAGCCGTAGCTTTGCGCATCGCAGGAACGAAATCTGGAGTAGTCATTTCCGTGACCAAGACATCACCCTTGTTAACCTTGTCTATCTCTGATGGTTTGTGGATGATCTTGACTGGACCAGATGAAATACCAAGTGAAGCTGCTGCACCCTTTAAGATAACTTCTGCTTTGTTGATATCAATGCCACCATCAGTGCCAGCGCTTGCTTGATCAGCTAGAGCTTCGACATCAGCGGCATTCTCTTTCTTGCCAAGAGTTGTGATCGGTCGAGCTTGAACAAAATATACCTTGCCGTTTTCTATCGCCCACTCAGTATCCTGAGGCTTGCCATAATGCTTTTCAATCTCAATGGCTACTTTGGCTAATTCTAGGATTTCTTCATCAGTAATCTTCTGCTTGTCTTGATCGGCTTTGGCAACGCTAACGTGCTTGAGGCCGCCCTTGACGTCATGAATAATTTTCCAAGTTTGTGTATTGATCTCTTTGGCAGTAATCTGAACATTTTGCTTGTCAACAACATATCGATCAGGCGTGATCGAGCCAGAGACGACAGCTTCGCCAAGACCAAAACCAGCCTCAACAACAAGATTGTTTGGGTCTTCCCCGACTGGATCAACAGTGAAGAGAATACCGGACTTGTCTGATTGAACCATATTTTGAACAACAGCAGAAAGACCTACTGTAGAATGATCAAATTTGTTGATTATTCGATAGTAGATTGCTCTTGGCTCGTAAAGTGAAGCATAGCATTCGAGAACTGACTTCAAAACTTGATCGGGGCCAAGATTGTTGAGGAAAGTTGCTTGCTGGCCAGCAAAAGAAGCTTCTGGCAGGTCCTCAGCAGTCGCACTAGAACGAACAGCTACTGGGAAACCACCAAGTTCGTGATAATAATCACGAATCGCTTTGACCAAATCAGCAGGCAATTTGGCGCCCAAAATTAACTTTTTGATCTCTTTTGAGGCGTGATTTAATGCCTTTGAATTTTCAGCATCGAGCCCTTTGAGCAAAGCTTCGATCTTTGGCTCAATCTTAGCTTCCCTCAAAAAATAAAAGAACGCTTGAGCCGTAACACAGAATCCCCCTGGAATTGGGAAGTTATTGCGAGTCATCTCGCCGAGATTGGCACCCTTGCCACCAACTAGCGGAATATCTTCTTTGGTAATGTCTTTGAACCACATCACCATTTTTTCTTTGCTTTTACCCTTTTTATCACCAAACATTTTTTCCCTCCTAAATCGAACTATTTATTTATTTTAATTTTTCAGTCGCTTTGATTATTATATCATAATTAAACCCACGACCCAAAAGAAATCGGAAAAGTTTATTCTTTTGCTCATATTTGTCGGTGATTTTACTCCTTACCAACCATTTTTGTGCCTGAATTTGAGCGTTTTCCAATTCATTTTCGCCTTGATCGTTCAAATATTTATTGATCAAGTCCTCTGCCACCCCCAATTGATATAATTTTAATTTGATTTTTTGTTTGCCAACACGACCGAGAGACATTTGGTATTTGATGAAGTGCTCGGCGAATCGTTCATCGTTCAGAAATTTCTTATCCTTGAGCCACTCAATCGTCGTCGCAATCTCTTCCTCGGAATATTCTTTTCTGACCATTTTCTTGTGTAATTCAAATTCGCTTCTATCACGAAGGGAAATCATATCCAAGGCATATTGTAGGGGTGTTTTTTTCATTTAACTTAATGTTTTAATATCAAAAACTATACCCCATTTGAAGAAAGTGCCTCCTCAAGCATATTCCTTAAATTTTCATTCTCTAAAGTTAATCTTTCATTTTCTGCCTGCAAGCGCATGTTCTCTGTGCTTTGTTCTGACTCATGGTTCCGCCTCTCCCTAAGAGCATCAATTCTTGCTCTAAAGCTCTCCATAACATTGAGGGTTGCAGTATTAATATTTTCAGAATTGTCAGGTTCTTTCTTGGCGTTTTCAGGATGTCTTTGATGATACGCTTCTAAATTTCTATCAACATACTCCCTCAATGCGTCAGGTGGTATATTTTGCTCACGAGCAATATTGGCAATATCATCAGGATGAACTGCTTGAATCGCTTCACAATCTTCGTCGCCCAGATCTCCTTCCAATCTCGAATTGGCCACAAATATTTCTTTTGCCCTTCTAAGCCCTTCTGGACTAGACAATTCTATTGTTATTCCAGATTCATGAGAATCTTCTGCATAATTATCTACAATTGGTGATGGGGCAGCCACTTGTGCCTCGAGTGTCGCAAAATCAGATCCGTTAGATTCATTTGATTCATTAAACCCGTCATATCCAACCTCTCCATTCATTCCTAAACTTGACATATCCCTCCTTAAATTTATATCTACTTTACTCCTCGCTTGGGGCTTCTTCGATGACTACATTGACCTTGGCTAGGATATTTTTTTTGATGTCCTCAGTGATTTCTGGATGCTCCTTGAGAAAAGCGCGTGCGCCCTCTTTGCCCTGTCCAAGCTTTTCCTCTTTGTAAGAGATCCATGAGCCAGCTCGATCAACGACACCATGCTTGATGCCAGAATCAACGATTTCACCCTCGTAATCGATACCGGTGCCAAACATAATATCAAATTCAGCAGTCTTGAACGGCGGCGCCACCTTGTTCTTGACCACTTTGACTTGGACATTGTTGCCGACGTTCTCCTCCCCCTTCTTGATTGTAGCCTTGCGACGAATGTCTAGACGAACAGATGAGTAAAATTTGAGCGCGTTGCCACCAGTGGTAGTCTCAGGATTGCCGAACATTACCCCGATCTTCATACGGATTTGATTGATAAAGATGAGAATTGTCTTGGATTTGGATACAATACCAGTGAGCTTGCGTAAGGCTTGCGACATCAATCTCGCTTGGACACCCATCATAGAGTCGCCCATCTCACCTTCGATTTCAGCTCTTGGCACGAGGGCTGCGACTGAGTCGATAACGATTACATCGAGCGCATTGGAGCGTACGAGTGTCTCACAAATCTCCAGAGCCTGCTCGCCGTTGTCGGGCTGGGAAATAAGTAAATTATCTAGATTTACGCCGATTTTTTTCGCATATTCCGGGTCAAGGGCATGCTCTGCGTCGATGAAGGCACAATTGCCACCGAGCTTCTGAGCTTGAGCAACGACGGAGATAGCTAAAGTCGTCTTGCCTGAGGATTCTGGGCCAAAGATCTCAATCACACGACCACGAGGCAATCCACCGATACCGAGAGCTAAATCGAGTGAAAATGAGCCAGTTGAGACAGCGTCTACTTTGAAAGCAGCACCGCTGGTTGAGAGTGTCATGATAGTGCCTTTGCCAAATTGCTTTTCGATCGAAGCCAGCGCTGCTTTGAGTGCTTCCCCTTTACCATCAAATACCTCTGTTTTTGCTTCTATTTTTTCCTTCTTAGCCATAAATAATCCTTGTGTTTATATAATTAATTTTCACTTTCTGGCTTTCAAATAATTAAAAGCTAATAATTAAAAATTATTTTATCGTTGATTGAGCAACAAATCCGTTGATTGTGCTGTCTTGGGTTTGTACTCTATGGTGATAACCTTGGTGCTCTCCTTCTTTGTCTTGTTGACTACCTGGACTTTGATAACATTTACACCGCGATGAAGCTTGAGCGGTAGAGAGAAATAACCGTCGTTGGAAACTGGCACTTTTTCTTGATTGATGGTCAACAAGGTGTTACTCTCAGTCACGCCGTTAACGTTGACTGAATCCGACTCAATGATAGAATTATCAAGCGGTGTTGAAACGCTCAGTGAAGGACTGCCAGCAAAACTCGCTAATTGAAAAAAGATATAAGCAAAGAGAGAAAGAGCGAAGCCACCAAAAGTAATATAGGCGAGAACTTTGGGAGTAATGAGAACCTTTACATCCTTGAGAGATTTTTTGTAAGACAGATCAGTATTCGTTTCTTTTCTATTTAGTATGACTTCGGTCTCGAAGAGACTGATAATTTCATTTTCGGGTAGTTGCAGCATTTTGGCATAAGCCAATACGAAGCCTCGAATGTAGACCGCTTGGGGCAAATTGGTCCAGTCACCAGATTCAAGATACTCAATGTATTTTGATCTAATTTTTGTTGCCTCTTCTACATCAAATATTGTCAGCTCTCTCTTGAGACGAGTTGATTTGAAAAGCTCTGCAAGTGACTTCTTTGATTTTAATGTTTTTGTAGAAAAACCGGATACCATATATAAGTTTCTAATTATTGAATAAATTTGTCGAAACCTTCACGCCTCAATCCGCTATATTCCTAGATTATATTCGATCATCGTCAGAATAATTGTCATCGAAATTATTATCTCTGTATTGAGGCTTAAATTGATCACTGCTACTGCCACCGAAGCTTTGACCAGTCGACAAAATGTCTCGTGGTTTGGCGCCGTCAGCCGATCCAATCACGCCGTTTTGTTCCAAGATATCTAGCAAGCGCGCAGCTCTAGCATAACCGACTTTCAAGCGTCTTTGCAAGAGTGAGGCCGAAGCTTTCCCTGCAGCCATTATAGTCTCAATCGCCTCGTCATACAAATCATCCTCCTCTGATCCATTGCCAGAGTTGGCCGCACCGGGCTTGCTCGATCGAAAGTTGGTAATACTCTCATCATAGATCGCCTCGCCCTTCTCACGCAAGAATTCAACCAAAGACTCAATCTCTTTGTCTGAAACATAGCAACCCTGAATACGACGTGGCTTATTGAGGCCGTTACCGAGGAAAAGCATATCGCCATTACCCAATAATTTCTCAGCACCAGAAACGTCGAGAATCGTGCGCGAATCTATCTGTGAAGCAGTCGCGAAGGCTATTCTGGAGGTGATGTTGGCTTTGATAATACCGGTCAAAACATCAACTGATGGTCTCTGGGTCGCAATGATCAAATGCATACCGGTCGCACGTGCCATCTGAGCCAAGCGAACGATAGAGGCTTCTACGTCCTTTGCCGAAGTGGCCATCAAATCCGCCAACTCGTCAATAATAATCACCATATAAGGCAATCGCCCCTCTGGGCCTGGGCTCGCGTTGTAGGCAATAATATTGCGTTTACCTGATTGTTCGAACATCTTGTAGCGTCGCTCCATCTCCCAAACGGCCCACTTCAGAGCCGAGACCGTCTTGTCAACTTCCGTAACTGCCGCGGTCAAAAGATGTGGAATACCATTATAATTGGTGAGCTCAACTCGCTTTGGGTCAACCAGGATTAAGCGTAAATCCTGAGGCGAATTGTTGAACAAAAGACTCATAATAATAGTGTTGATACATACTGATTTGCCTGAGCCAGTTGATCCAGCGATAAGCATATGTGGCATTTTCTCAAGATCAATCGCGATCGCATCACCAGAAACGTCACGCCCGAGAGCAAGAGACAATTTGCTTTTTACAGCCTTAAATTCTGTGGACTTGAGCACCTCTTTGAGAGTAACCTTGGCTGAGACTTTGTTGGGTATCTCAATACCAACTAGATTTTTACCAGGGATTGGCGCCTCTATTCTCAAACTCTTTGCTGACAGAGATAATGCTAAATCGTTTTGACGAGAAACAATATGATTGAGCTTGACGCCATCATTGGGCTTGATCGTGTATTGAGTGACTGTCGGGCCGACATTTACCTCACCAACGCTCACTTCGATATTGAAGCTCTTGAGACAATTTTGGATAATTTCAGCATTTTTATAGATATTGCCAGGAGTTGCTTTGTCATCCGAGGTTTTGAGCATATCGAGTGAAGGATATTGCCAAGCGACAGTAGAGCTAGAGCGTTGGACTGGGGCAACGTTCATCGGTAATGGTTCAACGATTTCGACGCGATTTGATGGCTCTTTCTTCATAGTGTTGAATTTGCGCTTGACCGAGTCAAATACTGAAATTTTGTTCTCATCACCGCCATCATTGATTTTGACTTTGCCGTCATTCTCATCCTCTTCGTCTCTTTTGAAATATTGAGTTAACGAAAGATTGAAAATCATAAGGATTGCGATCACCAATATGGCGATAATAATCAGGAAGGTTGGGATAATGCCGACTCCGTTGCGAAGTGGATTCGAGATTAGATATCCGATCATACCACCACCTCGTCCATGACTAGCAAACTCACGAGCAAAATCTGAAACTATGAAAAGATGCAAGAAAGCTGGAGTGGCGGTGATAAGAAGGAAAAAACCAACAAATTGAGCAATGCGATATTCTTGATTGGGAATAAGCAAAAACACCCCACAATAGAGATAAATAGCGCCAAAAACATAGCCTCCAAAGGTGCCAAAAAGCCAAAAGATTAGCTCTGTAATCTTGATACCCAATGTGCCAGCTAGACCAAAAAAGCCCAAGAAGATAATGGCGGCAACGATGACGTTGATTACAGCAAAAATTTCTCGGCGTGTTTCGCCGGAAAGTCCGAGAGTCCAATCAAAAACATAGTTTCCCCAATCGTTCTCTTTTTGATACCATTTTGCTTTGGTCTGCTTATTTTTGGGATGTAGTCTCTTCCTGCCCACTTCTCTCCTCTATTTATATAGTATACAAAGAATTATACGTCACACGCATACTAACTACATTATAGTTTAAGAAAGATGCGGATGCAACTAATTAATAGTGAAAATAAATAATTGATAAATAAAAAAATGCCGCTTCGGTGTGAAACGGCATTTTTTAGTTATTTGAAGTATATTAGACTTCGATGACGACTGGGATGACCATTGGTTTGCGCTCTGTTTCTTTGAAGAGAAAATCGCCGACTTCATCTCGGAGTTTCTGCTTGATCAGAGTCCAATCAGTCTTGCCACCAGTGGTGTTGACGTGTTTGACAAAAACCTTTTTGACCTCGGCTCTAGCCTTGTGGACCAGCTGTTCATTCTCTCGCATATAGATGAAGCCTCGGGAGATAATATCTGGCGAAGTAATGACTTCACCGCTCTCATGGTTGACCGTGACGATAATTACGAATATTCCATCTTGAGCCATCGCTTTACGATCACGCAGGACGATATTGCCAACATCACCGACACCCAATCCATCAACCATGACGTAAGAGGCTGGCACACGTTTGTTGGTAACTTCACCTATCCCCTTGCTGAACTCGATAGCTTGGCCGTCATCTGCAACGAGGCAGTGTTCTTCGTCAACAAGGCCCATACTTTGAGCGATTTGACAATGAAGCATCAATCTAAAGCGTTCGCCGTGAACAGGCATGAAATATTTTGGCTTGATCAAGGCAAGCATCAACTTGAGATCTTCTTGGTTGGCATGACCGGAGGTATGAACATCCATCAATTTCTGGTAGACGACTTGGGCGCCAGCGCGGAAAAGATTGTCCATAAGTCCAGAAACGGCACGTTCGTTGCCTGGGATTGGAGAGGATGAAAGAATAACCAGGTCACCTTTCTTCATTTTGACTTGTCGGTGTTCACCGGTCGCGATACGCGTCAGCGCTGCGTTATCCTCGCCCTGTGAACCAGTACAAACGATGACGACCTTGTTGTCTGGATATTTATTGAGATCTTTGGAATCAATAATCGTACTTTGGGGCACAATCAAGGCTTCAAGTGAGATAGCAATATCAACAGTTGTAACCATACTTCGACCTACGAAGCATACCTTGCGATCGATCTTTTTGGCGACATTTAAAATTTGTTGGATACGACCAATAAGTGTAGAGAATGTTGAAACAATGAGCCTATTTGGCGCGTTTTCCATGACAGCCATAAGCGATTCTTCCAAAACTTTTTCAGAGATAGAAACACCGGGCTTCTCAATATTGGTTGAATCAGACATCAAGAGGATTGGTTTCTTGTCGCCAATTTTGGCAATGGCAGAGAAATCAACTGGTTTGCCATCAGCTGGTGTGTGATCAAATTTGAAATCACCAGTATTGACGATAACGCCCTCAGGAGTCGTGATAGCGAAGCCCATTGCTTGAGGAATACTATGATTGACCTTGAAACTCTCAATCTTGAAACAACCGAGCTGCAGCACATCAATACCACATTTGATTGGAGATGTTTTGACAACTTTATCAAGCCCAAATTCTTCAAGCTTGCTCTTGATAAGGCCGATAGTCAGTGGAGCGGAATATATAGTCGGGGAGCCAATTTTTTCATAAACATATGGGATAGCGCCGATATGATCTAAATGGCCGTGAGTAATGATAAGACCACGAATCTTCTTTTTGTTTTGTTCAAGATAAGTGACATCGGGGATGACGTAATCAACTCCAGGCATACTCTCGTCTGGGAACATAAAGCCCATATCTATAATAATGATATCGTCTTTGTACTCAATGATAGTACAGTTCTTGCCACCAGTCTCTTCGACACCACCGAGAGGGATGATACGAAGCTTCGGTTCAAAAAACATTTTGGGGCCATTGGAGGCATCAATTTGCTGTGCAGTGAAGCGAGGTTCACCTTTGATTTGTGAGAGCTTACGAATCTCATTTGGCTGAACTTGGGCAGTGAAACGAGGCTCCTGTTGTGGTTTGTTATTCATTTTTGGACGGTTTTGCTGGCCGTTTTTGTCACGGGGCTGGTTGCGATTGCTCATTTTGTTGAGCTGGTTTTTCTGATTTGGATTGACCTGTTGATTTGAAGTGTTTGTATCGCGACTTGGAGCCTGATTGCCACTTTCTAGAAGGTCGTTCTTTAGTAATTGTTTGTTGTTTGTGTCTTCCACAGTTTTTCTTTCTTAATAGAATTAAATTTATTTAAATTTGTAATAGTTTTTATTGATTAATTTTTTGTAATATTTCGGGAATTTTTTGAAAATCTGACATCAAAGTCGTCCTTAATCCTCCATTGTGAAGGGCGGCGGCTGGATGATAGAGGGGCAGATACAGTCGATTGTCGGTGTGCTTGATTAATTGACCGTGAAGTTGCGCGATCAAGCCTTGCTCGGGCAGTAAATCAGCCATTGCATGACGCCCAAGACAAACGATTATTTTTGGGTTGATAATCTCTATCTGACGGATAAGGTAATCTCGACAGGCCAATTTTTCTGAGGGCAATGGATCGCGATTTTCTGGGGGACGGCATTTCAAAGTATTGGTAATAAAAACTTTGTCTCGATCAAGATTAATGCTGATCAGCATTTTGTCCAGAAATTTGCCGGCAGCGCCACAAAATGGTTGGCCAGTAGCATCTTCTTTTGCACCTGGAGCTTCACCAATAAATACAATATCTGCTTCGATATTTCCCTCGCCGGGGACAGTTCGTGTCCGAGAAATGCAAAGAGAACATTTGTCACAATGAGAGATTTCATCCTCGATTTGCCCAAGAGCATTTAACTTTTTCTTATTCATAAAAAAATGCGAAAAAATAGAACTAGTGCTGATATTTATTGAGAGCTTTTGTAAAAGTTAATACTAGTTTATCATAATCAGAGGAAGATGTCAACAATGAGCGAGAGAATCGTAAATTTAAAATTTAAAAGGCTTGTTCTCCAAGATTAGCAATTTCTTTTTGATAATCACTGTTCATTAACGCTTGAGTTTTTTGAATTTTTTTATCCCAACTCCTAACGACCAAAGTTTTCGTGCCATACCAGCAAGCAGTAATGATAATCACCGACAGAATAGCCAACAAAAAGATGAATTGTGTCTTGTCGTTCTTCAAATTTGGCCTATTTATATGAATTATTTTATCCATTTAAACTCTTGTGCTGTTATTTTATTAATCAGAGATTTATACGACGAGGTCCATTTACTTCTGTCTGCCCAATCGTAACGGATACTACCCCAACCACACATTAAGCTCATTTCTGATCTATCTTTACTCACGTATTCATCATATGCGCCATCAACACATCCTTTCGTAAATCCAGTTTTGTAGTCTTCAATATATTGATCACTCGCACCAAAATCGTGAGCGGTCTCGTGAGAAATAAGATAAAGTATACCCTCAGTATCAAGTGAATAATTTTTTAACTGATCCGAATCTGACGAGGAATCACTCTCTATTGTAACGAAATCAATATTGGCTCGAATTGACGGTAGGGCAAAAGAACGAAAATAAGAATCATGATTTGCAAAAACGATCAAACTGACTGCATCATAGTCGCTCACGTCTATCTTTGATTCGATAAGTTTATTTAGAAAAAAGGTTTGAGCTTTATTAATGTTCTGTGATTGATCTTTGTACTCTTTGGAAAAATTTGGTAGCTCTTTCAACTGAATTGGCTGAGATTTGTCTACAGTGAGAGAAAAATCTGCGCCAAAAACGTTTGCTTCGTATTCAAAAAATTTTTTGATATATTGATATGATGGATCGATAAAAGATGTTTGATGTTGCTTTAGATATGCTTCCCTGCTTATCTGGGAGTATCCGTTCTTCTCTGAATAAAGGTTAAAGGTTTCAAAAGCGTTGTCAAGCTCGCCTTGATTGATAGAAATAGTTTCCTCAGAGTTGAGAGTATTTAAAAAACCTTGAATCTTTGAATCATTCATGTCTATGTCTGGTGCAACATATTGCACAATTAAAAGCTTGAGGTCGCCAACGGCACTCGTGACCTGAAAAGCACAAGTATTGGAATCCGTGATTCTCCGCCAAGGTCGCTCAATCGAGCTACAATCTTTTATTGCATTTGGTTGGCTATTGTCGACTAGTTCAGTGCCTGAGTTTAAAAAATCAATATTTTTTTGGTCCGAAACTGTTGGTGTTGGCACCGTTTTAATTGAAAAAAATTGGTCTTCCAAATCATTTTGCTGGACAAGCTTATTTTTCTGTAAATCTAGAGTATTTCTAAATAGAGCAATGTTCTCATTATAGGTTTTACTTCCCTGATTATTGTAAAAATAAAAACAGGAATTAATAGCTATAAGCGCAACAAATAAAAGATAGAAGACAGCGTATTTGATCGTAGTCTTGAATATTTTCATTATTGCATGCCCTGATAAGTATCAACGTAAGCATCAGTCACTTTTTTGGCAGTACTGGTGATAGTTGAAACGATATATTTTGCAGTTTCCGCGGTCTTGGATGAATCAAGAATTATGAATTGGCTATCTAACTCCCAATCAAAGCCGGTAACTGTGCCGAGATTCGTTAGCTTCCTCTCATTTTTACCATCCAGATTTGAGATGTAAACATCAGTTTTGCCATCTCTGGTTGAAGTATACGCATAGTTTTTACCGTCTGGGGACAATGCTTTACCTAAATTTTCATTTATTTCAGGAGTGTATTCACTTGTTTCACCGTTGGCAATATTGTATTGCATATAAACTGATTTCTTTGCTTCTTGATTGTAATAATTGTACTGAATAAACTTATCATCATTACTAAATGATGGATAACTTCCACCATTAGCATAAATTTTTACTGCGTCCCCTCCACTAATTTTTCGGAAATATAATCCTTCCTCGCTGATAGGGTTGCCGTCAATTTGATTCTGATACCAAGAGATATATGTGCCGTCATGGCTAAGCATGAAATTGGATGCTGAGCCGTTTGAATTAATTCTTTCTGATTTTGCTGTTTTTACATTGTAAATATTGTTGTAAGTGACATACTCATTTTTCACCAGTCGATCTGTCCAAACAAGATATTTGCTGTCTTTCGTCCATGACATACCATATGTACTATAAGCAGAATTAATTTTTGCCAATCCAGTACCATCGGCGTTAATTACAAATAAATCAGGGATATAGCTATTATCATCGTCTTTTCGCTTATCACGCGTAGATAAAAAAGTAATTTTTGTTCGATCTGGGCTAATGCGCAAATCGTAGTCTTCTGTATCCTCGACAGCTTTAATCAATCTAGTAACATTGGAGCCGTCATAATCGCAACGATATATGCCACGTTTGCCGTTCTCTCGATTTGAAATGAAATACACTTTTCCAGATGGCACTAAAGTAAATTCAAGTGGCTGATCTTTAAGAACAGTATTTTTGGTCTCATTGGTGTTATAGCCCTCTTTTGCAAGGCTAAATGTGGTCTCACCAGTAGGCAGATCAGCAATTGTGAATTGACCGTTTGAATCTGTTGTAGCATTTTTTTCACCGATTGTGATTTGAGCATCAGGAACAGCCAGATTTGTGATGGCATCTGTAACTTTGGCAGTTAGAGTTGTTTTTTCTATATAAATTGCAAGAGCAAAGCTCAGAGTGTTTTTGTCGCGCTTGAGTTTGAGACTTTTTTCATCACTAATATATCCTTTGCTTGTAGCGCTAACTTTAACCTCTTTGACAGAAAGACCCGTAATTGTTGCGACTCCATCAGTATTCGTGTTTGCTACTATATCCCCAATCCTAATCTCACTATTAGCGATTGGCTTCGTAGTATCTTTGTCAATCACTGTTACTTCAATTGTCGCTGGCATAATCTTCGCATAAATTGTTTTGTAAACGCCTGTCTGCCAAATCAAAAGTCCTGCGAGCAATAATAATATAATAATAGAACTAATCAGTAAGCCTTTTTGAGATATTTTAAGGTCTATTACACCATCATTTTTATTATTTTTTGGCTTTTCTTCACTCATATTACTGCGGTTTTCAAGCTCAACATCTTCCATTTATTCCTCCTAGACTGAAATTTATAAATTCAACTAAAATCAAATCCATTATAGCATTTTTGGAATATTTTTTGCAATTTTAGGATAAATTCACGGAAAATTATTGCTTAACTGTTATTTTGCCCTTAACTTTGGGGAACTCGGAGTCTGTCGTGCGTGAAGTTAAAAGAATGCGATTAGCAGGGAAAAGATGGTTTCCTTTTCTGCTGCCCCCTTATTATCCCCCTAAACTAGGGGAGAATAGAACAATTTATATTTATAATTAATATTTTAATTTGATGTTTCTATCTGGGTGTGATACAAAGAGTGCAAGTTCGAAGTTGTGGTGACGCTACAATTTCGGCAAAAATGAAGGAGGGCTGATGTTATGCCCGAAAATAGCGCATATGTGGAAGTCAAAATCAATCTGGCGGAGCCAGGAACTGGTACTTTTACATATTTTCCAGAACTTGGAAACTATGCTCCCATTGACATCGATTGGTCTGTCGACCGTCAAGGAAAGATTGAGCTATCCGTATACTGCGATGGAATACGGATGTGGAGATTTCAACCGATCGACGCCAGATTTGAAGAAACTGGTAAAGACGAGGCACGAAACAGAGAGATATTAGTCTCCAGATATATCGTCCACGCCAAGGAAATCTTGAGAGTCGAGGACAAATCGCTGCCCGTATTCCGAGACAGCGGAGAGGATGTCATCTTGACAACGGCCGAACGAACCCTGACAGGAGAAGCAATAATCAGAGTGGATGTTTCTCCCTGTCACCTCAAACCAATCAGTGAATTGGTTGAATGGCTAAGATTGACATATCTGACAGAGACACCGAGCGGAGACTGAGCAGATGCTCAGAGCACGTTTCCACTTTTATCTCAAAAATACCTAAATGGCTCAGCGCATGATTGCGCTGAGCCGTTGATCGTTCTATAGTACGAATAATATTCGTGGTTATTTCTGTTCAACACCCTTCATAGTGAGGCCGATGCGGCCTTTGGCTGAGTCGACTTCCGCGACTCTGACAGTCACAATTTGACCAATTTTGAGCTTGTCCGAAACTCGTTCAACTCTTTCGGTCGAGATTTGAGAGATGTGAATCATACCGTCTTGTTTGGGTGAGATGGCGAAGATTGCGCCGATCTCTTTGCCCGTCATACGATCTTTCTTGATATCTAAAATCTCACCAGTCATAATCTCGCCTACTTTGACTTCTCGAGTCATAGCCTTAATCATGGAAATAGCCTTCTCACTCATTTCTGGATCAATCGATGAGATCATTACTGTGCCGTCGTCTTCGATATCGATGCTACAAATCTCTTTGCCACCGCACTCTTCGACTAACTTCTTGATATTTTTGCCACCAGGTCCGATCAATTCGCCGATCTTGTCTGGATTGATCTTGATTGATTCGATACGTGGAGCATATTTGGAGATTTGCTCACGAGGTGCAGGAATAACGCCGAGCATCACATCCATAATCTCGAGGCGACCTTTGTGTGCTTGTGCTAGAGTGTCTCGGATAATATCGTAAGTAAGACCCTCTATCTTTGTGTCCATTTGTATCGCAGTAATACCATCAACGGTACCAGCTACTTTGAAATCCATATCGCCGGCAAAATCTTCGAGACCTTGAAGGTCAGAGAGAACCTTATACTCTGAAGCATCTGGGCTAGTCACTAGACCCATAGCAATACCAGAAACTGGCTTCTTGATAGGTACGCCAGCATCCATCAGGGCGAGAGTCGAGCCACAAGTCGCAGCCATCGAGCTGGAGCCATTGGAGCTAAGGATCTCAGAAACAAGACGAATGGTATATGGAAATGACTCAGAATCAGGAATCATTGGCTTCAATGCTTTCTCGGCGAGATAGCCATGACCAACTTCGCGACGACCGACGCCACGAACTGGGCGAACTTCACCAGTAGAAAATGGAGGGAAATTGTAGTGATGCATGAAACGCTTGGTGGATTCACCTTCCATGGTGTCAATCAACTGCTCCATACCTGGTGAAGCGAGAGTCGCGATAGTAAGGGCCTGAGTCTGACCACGAGTAAACAGAGCAGAGCCATGAGGACGTGGTAGGACGCCAACTTCAACACCAAGAGCACGGATTTCTTCTATACCTCGACCATCTGGGCGTATGCCCTCTTCTAGGATCAAGCGGCGGATTTCCTTCTCAACAATCTTGGCAAAAGCACCTTTGATTTCAACTTGCTTGTAATTGCCCTCTAATGATTCAAGGACTTCTGCTTCATAGGCTTTGAGCTTTGCCTCTCGAGCGATTTTATCCATCTCAGCAAGTGCGTCTTTGATCTTCTGAGCTGCAAGATTGTAAACTTCGGCGTGCAAAGCAGCAATCGGGCTCTCCCCTTCTGCGGCGACCATTCTTTCGTGGTCTTTGGCAATCTGATGTTGAATTTCAATCACAGCTTGCATTGCCTTGTGCCCGAATTCGATACCCTTGAAGACATCTTCTTCGGATACTTCATTGGCCTCTGTCTCGATCATCATCACACGCTCGCTAGTAGCAGCAAATGAAAGATTGAGAGTGGACTTGTCAGAGGTTTCTTCATCCATATTGAGAACAAATTTGCCATCGACTAGGCCGACATTAATAGCGGCGATAGGTCCTTTGAATGGGGCGCAAGTCTGCATTAAAGCAGATGAAGCGGCAACTGTGCCGATAATACTTGGGTCGATTGAACCATCATACGATAGTGTGGTAACGATAATCTGAACATCACTTCGATAGCTCTTTGGGAAAAGTGGTCGAATCGGACGATCAATCTTGCGACCAGCCAAAACGGCTGCATCAGAAGGACGACCTTCACGTTTGATAAATCGACTGCCAGAAATTTTACCAGCAGCATAAAAACGCTCCTCGTACTCAACCATGAGTGGGAAATAGTCCATCCCGTCACGTGGTTCGGCATTAACACAAACCGTAGCAAGAACGATAGTGTCCTTGTAGCGAGCGGTGATTGAGCCATGTGCGAGACCGGCAAATTTGCCTGTCTCAAGAATGAGCTTCTCTCCGCCAAAATCAACCTCGTAAGAACGAGTTTGAAATTCCATTTTTTTGATCATAGAATCCTCTCAGTGAGAGCAATCTCCAAAATCCAATTTTCAACCTGTCTGCCGGCAGGCAGGTTTCCAACCAATCTTAAGTCGCTAATATCATTAGAAGCTTAAGGTTGACTGGTAATCAGAAATCAGAAATCTAAACTCTCATTATTTTATTAATTTACAAAGAACAAGTCGCCCCGACATATTGGGACGACTTGCATCATCATAGATTATCTCTTGAGGCCGAGATCGGCAATAAGTTTTTGGTATTTTTCCTCTTCGTTCTTCTTGAGGTAGTTTAGCAATCGACGTCTTTTGCCAACCATCATCAATAGACCGCGTCTCGAATCAAAGTCCTTCTTGTGAGATTGTAAATGCTTCGTCAGATCGGAAACTTTCTTGGTCAGAATCGCGATTTGTACTTCAGTCGAACCAGTGTCGTTTTTGTGTGTCTGATACTTGGCGATCAGATCGTCTTTTTTGGTCTCTGCCATAAATTTTCAGCCAGCAGGCGAAGCAAAGTTTCAAATTAAAAATTAAAAGTCAGAAGCCGATACTCAAAATCGGAGATGACTGATAATAATTAAGTAGAGACTAGCCTTGCGCTGGTTTCTCCCTTTATTAATAATTGTTTAAATTGTACATTATTTTCGTGAAAAAAACAAGAGGCAGAAAGAAGCGATTGTTTGCTCGTAGTAGTATTTATCCTTGGGACTTGAATATCTCGCGCAGCATAAATAATAATGATAATTTAAAATGAGGGATGTCATCCTGAGATATCGAATGATCCTGTCATAAGCGCGAGCGCATCAAGAATACTAATCTTTAATAATTTAGCCGCCAGATCCTGAAATTAATTCAGGATGACGAACAAGAACAAAAAAGGGCTGACTAACCTCTCTTCTTGTTTGAATCTTGAGAGCTTTTAATCTTTTGAATAATGGAATCTGAGGCTTCGGCTAGTGTCTTGTTCTTGAGCTGGAATGCAGCTGCTAGCTCATGCCCACCGCCGCCAAAGAGAGTGGCGATTGCACGCACATCCTTGTGCTTGTCAGTTGATCGCAAAGAACCGTGGACATCACTACCCTTTTCCGTTAAAAGCAGGGCGAAATCAACGCCTGAGGCAGTTTTGAGTAGCTCATCGATCACACCCGAGGATTCGGTTTCGGCGGCGCCTACTTCGAGAAAGTCAGTGCTGCGCAATTCGGTCCAGACAAAATTGTAATTTTTCTCATCACGAAGATTAGCAAGCGCCCTACCCCAGAGGCGAAGTGTCGAGAGAGCTCTGGTCTTGTAGATTTTCTTGATAATGTCCTGCTGACGAGCGCCCGAAGCGACCAGTTGTGCCGCTACGGTCAGAGATTTTGGTGTTGTGTTGAGATTTTGGAAAGAATTTGTATCTGTAATGATACCTGTCAAAAGGGCTGTAGCAATATCATCAACGATAAACTTAGGGTCGCCGGTCAGAGCCTCGATAATTGAGACGAGGATTTCACAGGTAGAGGTGGCGGTGATATCGACTAAATTTATTTTGCCGAAATAATCATTTCCGGCATGATGATCGATATTGATCACTGGTAGTTCATAGAATAACTCAGAATTTTTCTCGTAGATAGAGCCCAAACGTTCAAAATCTGGTGAGTCGAGAACGACGATTGCTTCAGAATTGAACCCACCGTCGCTAAATTTGACTTGGTTTTGTTCATATTTTCCGTTTTTGGGAGTAATGACGATATCAAGTGTATTGTCCTTGATTTTGTACATTATTTTGTCTGGCTTTGTCTTGGAGATATCAACTGAGATAATAAAATCACGCGTACCGGAGAATTTCGTAGTGATCTTGTCTAGCTCGGGTAAAAAATCATAGATAGTGGCAGCAGGATCATTGCAGACAGCAATCACCTCTTTGCCCATTTTTTTGAGTGAAAGATAAAGCGCCAAAATGCTTCCGATTGCATCACCATCGGGATTTTTGTGAGTCAGAAGAAGAATTTTTTGCTTATTCCTCAGAACATCAAGAACTTGTTGTTTTGGCGTTAATTCCATAGGGATTCTTTAGTTTTTTTAGGACACTAGAATATAAGCCAGAATCAGCCAAATGTCAAGGGGAAATTTCAACTTATCACAATTTCAAATAGCTTTGAGATATTTGGTCATCAATAGCCTCATCTTTTATTCACAAATATTTTGTTATATAATATCTATAAATACATCTTTATTAAAAAAGGATTTTATGAAAGAAAAAAAGCTTTATCGAAGTTGCAAGGACAAGGTTGTAGGGGGCGTTTGTGGAGGACTTGGTGAGTATTTTGATGTCGATCCAATTCTAATCCGCTTGGCAGTTATACTGTTTACTTTTGCTGGTGGCGCTGGCGTTGTTTTCTATATCATCGCTTGGATCATTATTCCCCAGGATCCAATGTGCGAAAATGCCAAAGAAGGTGCTGAGGAGATCAAGGCCCATGCTCAAAACATTGCCAAGGAAATTAAAAAAACCGTGGAAGAAAGAGGGAGCCAACATGGAGACAACCGGCTACTTTTTGGCGCAATTATCGTAATAATCGGCGCACTTTTCCTACTTCAGAATCTTTTCAACATTAATTTATGGTCAAATTTCTGGCCCATAGTTTTGATAATTTTGGGCTTATATTTCATGCTAAAAAGCAATAGAAGATAAGGAGTACGATGAATAAAAGTCGTTTTTTGAGCGGAACATTTTTCCTCTTTATTGGCTTTGTCTTACTTGGCACAAACCTACATTGGTGGAATATCGATGTTTGGAACGTATTGTTTGCCTTCTGGCCGTTGATTTTGATCCTGATCGGATTGGCTATGATTATCCGTAATAATGTTGTTATGACGATAATAGCATTTGCGATGATCGTGGCGATTTTGTTGATAACAAAAACAAATCCCAATCTTGTTGATAATGGCTCTTTTCACTTTTTTAACAACGAGCCACTTACCAGTGAACTTTCTTCGAAACCGCTTGAAACCAATACTACTACCGCCAAATTTAATATTGATTTGGGCGCCTTAAATATTACTACCAGAGAGTTGCCGAGCGATTCGCCCGACCTATTCACAAGCACTTCAAAACTAAACAAAAATCTGAAAATCGAAGAGCATTTTACAAATAATGTTAAGGAAATTAATTTTAGCGAAGATATTGCAACCTCGACTTTTTCGAAAGAAAATCGCGAATTTAATCTCAATCTCACGCAATTAATACCCATCGAAATCAATTTGAAAACTGGAGCATCCAAAGCTGACCTTGATTTCCGAAAATTGCAAATCACGAAATTGAATATCGATTCAGGAGCGAGCGCAAGCGATATTAGCTTTGGCTCACTCGTCAAATCAGTTGAAACCACCATCAACACCGGCGCTTCAAAATATACTATTAACATCCCCAAAGAATACGCGATTAATATTATCTCCGATTCAGGCTTACTCGCTCAAAATTTTTCATCTTTAAATCTTGAAAAAACTGAGAATAACTATAAGAGCCGAGATTGGGAGAGCAATGACAAGAAAATGAAATTTAATTTTTCGGCTGGTGTTTCAAAGATAGATATTTTGCAATATTAATGCTATCGTTGTAACAATATAAAATAAATTGGTATTTGAGGAGAACTAAAAATGTATGCAGTAATTATGGCCGGTGGCCAAGGCGCCAGACTCTGGCCACTTTCGAGACAGAAAAAACCAAAGCAACTTCATTCTTTTGCTGGGGATAAGCCACTCGTCCGAGAGACTTATGAGCGTTTGACCAAGAAATTCGCTGACAAAGATATTATCGTCTCGACAACGCCAGAATTTGTTGATGAGATCAAGAAGATGCTCCCGGAAATTTGCGACGAAAATTATATCGTCGAGCCAAAGCCGATGAATACCGCGCCTGCTTGTGGCTTGGTGTCGAAGATTTTGAATATGCGTGATCCTAACTCCTCTGTGATTTTTCTCCCAAGTGACCACATGATCACTGAAAATAAGAAATTCTTGCATATTCTTGATTATGCCGACCAAATGATTGAAAAATATCCAGAACATATCATCACGATTGGCATCAATCCGACTCGACCTGACACTGGGCTTGGCTATATTCAGATGGATTCACAAATCGACAATCACAATGATCTGAAGACTTTCTCAGTTAAACGATTCGTGGAAAAACCCAATCTAGAAAAGGCCGAGGAATATCTTCATTCATGGGAGTACCTCTGGAATGCTGGTATGTTTGTCTGGAAGACCAGATTTATCCTCGAGCTTTTCGAGACAAATTTACCTGAAACATATCGCGCTTTGGAAGCAATCGCCGGGGCAGTTGGAAGTGAAAATGAAGCGGAAGTGATCAAAAAAGAATATCTCAAAGTCGACAAGATTTCGATTGATTATGGAATCATCGAGAAGACAAATAATTTGTTGGTGATCCCTGGCAATTTTGGTTGGAGCGACATCGGCTCTTGGGGCACGCTCCTCCAAGTACTTTCAGAGATGCATGAAACAGAGGTAATCTCAAAGGGAAATCATATCGGTATCAATGACGCAAATTGTCTAATCTTGGCAGGCGAAAAATTAATCGCGACTGTGGGACTATCAAATACAGTTATCATTGACACTCCGGACGCACTGCTAGTCTGCAACAGCGAAAAATCACAAGACGTCAAAGAGCTTCTAAACAAATTCAAAGCTGACGGCAAACATTTGTACCTCTAATTTATTTAAATTTGAGAATTTTTAATTTCTAATTTTTATTTCCTAAGAAAAGAGGAACTTTTATGCAGATAAATCAAAGCATTTTTAAGGCTTATGATATGCGGGGCATATACCCGACCGAGCTTAATGAGGAGCTATACTACCATCTCGGTCAGGCTTACGTCAAAGTAGTTAGACCCAAGGGCAAGGTGGCGGTAGGGATGGATGTGAGAATCCACTCCCCCCAATTAAAAGAGGCGCTAATCCGAGGTCTCACTGACGCTGGAATTGATGTCGTCGACATCGGTCTAGTCTCGACGGAGATGTTGTATTTTGCAGTTGGCAAATACGAGTACGCTGGAGGAATACAGGTCACGGCTTCGCACAATCCTGCAGAGTATAATGGGGCCAAGATGGTTCGTGAAAAGGCAATCCCGATCTCCTCTGAGACCGGCTTCTTTGAGATGCGAGATCTGATTATGGGTGATCTCGATCATATTGAAGCAAAAACAAAAGGCCAAGTCGAAAAACGTGATATTTTGGACGATTTTGCTGACTATTGTCTGAACTTTGTTGATATTAAAAATATTAAACCAACCAAATTAGTCATAAATCCAAATTTTGGCTTCGAAGGCGTGGTCTTCAAAAGAATTGTGGAAATTGGTAAATTGCCAATTGAGATAGTTGGCTTGAACGATACGCCTGATGGGACCTTTCCCAAGGGTCGTCCCGATCCATTTGTGGCCGAAAATCGACCTGAATTCATCGAGCTGGTGAAGGCATCTCGGGCTGATCTTGGTGCTGCTTGGGATGCTGATGCTGACCGAATTTTCTTTTGCACGCCAAAAGGAATTTTTGTCGAAGCTTATTATGCCGCAGCACTTTTCACTCAATATTTTCTCAAAAAGTTTCCTGGAGCAGCAATAATTTATGATCCTAGGTACACTTGGGCCGTCCTTGATACGATCAAAGAATTTGGTGGGGTCGGCTTCCCCGAGCGCGTTGGTCACTCTTTCATCAAAACTGCCATGCGCAAGCACAACGCCGTTTTCTGTGGTGAGGCCAGTGGTCACACATATCTACGTGATTTTTACTATTGCGATTCGGGAATTTTACCAGTATTAATCTTGCTCGAAATGATGGGTATTGAAAACAAAGATCTTGACCAATTACTCGAGCCATACTTTGCCAAGTATATTATCTCAGGCGAATATAATACTATCGTCAAAAGTGTCCCCGAAAAACTCGCTGAAATTCAAGAAAAATATAAAAATGATTTCGAGGTAACGACATTGGACGGTGTCTCCATCGACGCAAACGATTGGCGCGCCAATATTCGTGGCTCAAATACGGAGCCATTGCTTCGCCTCAATGTTGAAGCAAAAAGTCAGGAAAAAATGGTAGAAAAAAGAGATGAATTGCTCGAGCTCATCCGAGCATAATTTACTTGCCACGCAATCACCCAAAAATGTGCCGCTCAAGAAGTGGCACATTTTTGATTACGACGCTATTTACAATCACTCAACTTTCTGATAAAGTAAATTACAGTTTCAATAAATCAATTCAGTGTAATTATAAATTAGGAATTCAGAAGATATGCCAATTATCAAATCCTCAAAAAAAGCTTTAAAGATCGCTCTACGACGCAAAGAAGAGAACGATATTACTAGAGCTAAAGTCAAAAGTGCTGTAAAAGGGCTCAAGATTGCAATTACCTCCAAATCAGAGGATGCTGCCACTTCCCTACAAAAAGCTTACCGCGAGCTAGATCTTGCGGCCAAGAAAAATGTCATACATAAAAACAAAGCATCTAGACTCAAATCCAGATTGACCAAGGCTTTCGCCAAGATTGGCGACGCCATCGTCGCTCCAAAGAAAAAGTCATCTGCCGCCAAAAAGACAGTAGCCAAGAAAACTACCAAGAAATAAATTGTGCTCCAATATACAAAAAACCTCCCCTAGAGATATGGGAGGTTTTTTGTATATCGTTTTTGATCAAGATATAATGAGTAATTTAAAATTTAAAATTTAGAATTTAAAAAATTTAGAATATAACCTCACCCAGCCTCTCCTTCGAAAGGAGAGGGGCAAGCACATTTAGGATTCAAAAACTTTGAATTTGTTTGCGATTTCGGATTTGTTTTTTTGAATTTAAAGTAAAGGGTGTCATTCCGGGCTGTAAGCTTGAGACCCGGAATCCCATCACAAGCGCGAGCGTATCGAGAAAGCCAATTTTAAACAATATAGCCACCAGATCCTGAACCCACCCTTCGCCAAGACTACGGAAGTGGCACGGTAAATTCAGGATGACGAACAAAAAAGGATTGTCTATCCCATAGATTATCGGATCAAGTCCGATAATGACAGAA
>JBAXQZ010000002.1:0-26172 GCA_037131475.1 bacterium
ACAATTTACATTACGCTGATATTGTTCGATCTTGTGGGGAGCTACTTCATCTAATATCAATGGTTTTTTATGCATACTATTAAAACTCAGGGAATAGTCTTGCGGGGAAGTCATTTTGGTGAGGCTGATCGGATTTTGACTGTTTTTACGAACTCATTGGGGAAGATTAAGATGATGGCCAAGGGGATACGCAAGATTAGCTCACATTTGGCTGGTGCACTTGAGCCGTTTATGTTGGTGAATTTGTTGGTTTATGAGGGTAAGACTTTTTATGGCGTGACTGGGGCCGTAATAGAGAAGGAGTTTCCCAATTTGCATCAAGATTTGTCCAAAACGGCAAAAGCCTTTTTTCTTGGTGAATTGGTCGACAAATTTATGGAAGAACGACAGGTCTCGGCTGAAATATTCGATCTCTTCTCTAGTGCTTTGGAGGAGGTGGATAGCGATGTGCCAGGTCCTTTGATCCAAGCATTTGAATTAAAAATCATTGAAGCCTCAGGTTTTAAGCCAGAACTATATGATTGCGTGCATTGTAAGAAAAGGATAACGGTTGGAAACAATTCGTGGGACAATGAGGAGGGGGGATTAATTTGTAATGAGTGTAATTCGCAATTTCATCACGGACGAAAGGTGACCGATAGTGTGATTAAGTTATTTCGATTTATTCATGAAAATAGTTCATCTCAAATTGCCAAATTGCGACTTGATAAATCGATTGAAGAAGAGGCGGATCAGATCCTTGACCTTTATTTGCGGTCAATTCTCGAGCGCGAACTGAAAAGCCAGAGCTTCATGAAGCTAATTGAATAAATATTATCTTGCCACTTTATGTATTGTTGTCAATAGTGCGAGATGGTGAAAAATGTGATAGTATTACAGTTGATTTGTAAATTTATTTAGAAAAGGTCAATATGGCAGAAAAAAATAATGTTATGGAAAAAATTACTTCACTTTGCAAGCGTCGAGGATTTATATATCCTGCAAGCGAGATTTATGGAGGATTCGCCAACACATTTGATTACGGTCCGATGGGCTCGCAACTCAAGAAAAATGTCAAAGATGAGTGGTGGCGACATTTTGTGACTGAGCGTGAAGATATTGTTGGCCTTGATTCGGCTATTATACAGAACCCTAGAGCTTGGGAGGCAAGCGGTCATTTATCATCTTTTACTGATCCAATGGTTGAGTGCAAGAGCTGTCATGGGCGTTTCCGGATAGATAAAATTATCGAAGAAGCAAGCGGGATGAGCCTTGAAGAGAACTTTAGGAACTATATGAGTGGGTGGTGGAGTGACTTAAGGGCTCGGACTGAGGAAAGTGCCAATGATCATGATGAAACGGCTCATAAACTCTTCGCAGAGGCAGAAAAGAGCAAGGAGGAGCTGATAAGTGAAGGAGTCAAGGAGAAGCAATTCGAAAAAGAGTATGAAGAGTATGTTAAAAATCATCAGATTCAATATGAATACAAGGGTTTCGATACATTGAGCGCTGAATTATCTGAATTTTCGAGAATTGCGAAGGAGGGCGTGCCTGCCTATATGACCTATTTGGTTGCTCATGATAGTCTTATCTGCACAAAATGCAAAAATCGCACTTTCACTTTCCCAAGGGATTTTAATTTGATGTTCAAGACTTATGTTGGTCCGATGGAGGAGTCTTCATCGGTAGCCTATCTGCGTCCAGAAACGGCTCAGGGTATTTTCTTAAATTTTAAGAATGTAATCCAATCGACTCGGGTTAAGGTGCCATTTGGAATCGCACAAATCGGCAAAGCTTTTCGTAATGAGATTACCCCTGGTAATTTTACTTTTCGAACACTTGAATTTGAACAGGGTGAGATTGAATTTTTTGTTGAAAATAACGATCACGAATCAAAAAATTGGTACAAAATTTGGCTTGACGAGTGGGAGAGTTTTTTCTTAGGTCTTGGATTAAAAAAGAAAAATCTTACTCGACGAGAGCATTCGAAAAAGGAATTATCTCATTATTCGTCAGGAACTGCTGACCTCGAATACAATTTCCCCTTTGGTGTATCAGAATTAGCCGGTGTTGCACAAAGAACGGATTTTGACCTAACCCAACATGAGCTCAAAAGTGGACAGGATTTGAAATATTTTGATGAGGCAACCGGCAAAAAATATTTGCCTTTCGTAGTTGAGCCAACAATGGGTATCGATCGAGCGGTTTTGGCTTTTATTGTTGACGCCTATGATGAATCTGACGGCAACGATGGACGACAAGCTGGCGAGGTGACTTTGCGCTTGCATCCTCGGCTTGCACCGACAAAAGTTGCAGTTTTTCCATTGGTTAAGAAAGAAGGCTTGCCTGATATCGCCAAAGATATTATCACAACATTGCGTAAGGCGGGAATTAGCACTTTTTATGATGAATCTGCTTCCGTCGGTCGTCGTTATCGTCGTCAGGATGAGGTGGGCACGCCTTGGTGTATTACAGTTGATTTTGATACTTTAAATGATCAGATGGTAACTTTGCGCGACAGAGACACAATGGCACAAGAAAGAGTCTTGATCAGTGATGTGGCTGGCCTAATTCAAGAAAAATTAAACAGTTAATCAATTATTCTTCGACTCCTCGATGTGTATCGGGAAGGATCTGCTTGACGGTAGTCAGGGAAGCTTTCTTGATGAATAGTTCTCCAACTGCAAGAACACAGGGTCGAACAATAGAGGGCAAATAGGGCGAAAAGCATATTCTATTGATTTTATAAAAATATCCAGTCTGATACTCACAAAAAGACTGGGTATTTTTGTGTCCACAGTTTTATTGAAGCTATGGGTTTGACGGCATGCATAAATAGCATTAAAATAGATAAATAGTGTTGGAAAGTGGGAAGAAGTGGGAAATCATCAAAGAGCAAATAGCAAACTTAACTAACCAAAAGAATTTGAGGCAATGTGTTTTTGGGAGAATATAGCCATACAATTGATGATAAGAATCGCCTATCTATTCCCGCAAAATTTCGAGATGAATTGGCGAAGGGCTTGATATTGACTCGTGGACTCGATGGTTGTTTGTGGTTGTACACTGAGACAGAGTGGCAGAAAATCGCTGAGGGAGTCTCAAAGTTGCCAATAACACAGAAGAATGCGCGTTCTTTTGGCCGGTTTATCCTATCGGGAGCAATGGACCTGAAGCTTGATAAGGTGGGGCGCGTTAATGTGCCAAAGTATTTAGCTGATTATGCAGGTATCAAAAACAAGGTGGTAGTAACAGGAATGCATACGCGATTGGAAATTTGGGCAGAGGATAAATGGAATTCATTCAAGGATGAAATGGAGAAGAATTCAGAGGAAGTGGCAGAGAATTTGGCAGAGATCGGATTCTAGATTACAAGGTATTTATTAGCAATTTAACAATTTAGTCATTGAGTGAGAAGCTAGCGCAAAAACAAGCCGACTCGTTTGCATTCCCGGAGGAGGGCAAAAGAGAAAAAGCGCTAAAAACAAAAACAAAAATCATGGGCAAAAAATCAAAAGCAAAAATTTGCTGGCTTCTCGCTTAAAGACTAAATAAATGGAGGGTTTGTGGGTCGTATCTTAACTGTAACAAATAGCAATTCAAATATAGCTGGACGTCGAAAGAAGACAATTGGCCGAGAGATCGTAATCGGCTCAACAGCAATTAAATTTATCGCCATCGCAATCTTGGCCATATTGGCGATAATATATTTAAACCAATCAACAGCGGGTGCAAACCGAAGTATGAAGATAAGTGATTTAGAGGGCAAAAAGGTTGAATTAAATTTGCAGAAGGAGCGATTGGAATCTGAGCAGACTAGGCTGAAATCACTAAAGGAGATTGACAGTGGAGTTGTCAAAAATAATCAAGTTTTGGAGCCTGGCACAAATGTTAATCATCTTCAATAAAAAATCAAATGGGTTGCCAGTAGCAAGTTTCTATCGTATTATTGAGATATGAATGCATATACGGGAACTATCGTCACGAGGATACGTTTTTTGTTAATACTCGCCATGTTTTTGGTGGGCATTTTGATTTGGAGAATGTGCAATCTGCAAATTGCTCAACACAATTATTATCTGGGATTGGCGTTTGGTCAGCAACGCTTTGACAAGGCTCAGATGGCTCAAAGAGGAAAATTATTGGTGCATGATTCGATGAGTGAGGATAGCGTCTATTATCCATTGGCTTTTGATGTGAAGACATATGCAATCTGGGTTGTGCCCAAAAACGTGAAGAACAAGGATAATGTTGCTACAATATTGGCCGATTCTACTGGGATTAGTAAGGATGAAATATTTGGTAAAATAAACAATGATAAATTATATATTCCGCCAATAAAGCGGGGTCTTAAATATGATGAAGCAAATGTAATTTCCGATAAAAAAATATCAGGAGTCTTTGTGATGCCTGAATACAGCAGATACTTCCCAGAGGGATCACTTGCTTCGCAGGATCTTGGCTTTGTGAACTCAACAGGAGATGGAAAGTATGGCCTTGAAGGGTATTATAATAGCGAGCTAAAGGGGAAGGACGGCAGTATTCAAGGGGAACAAGATACTTTGGGGCGAGTGATTAATCTCTTGCAACAAAATGATCCTCAGGACGGCGTGAGCTACGTTTTAACTTTGGATCGATCAGTCCAATATTATGTTGAAAAAAAGCTAAAGGAAGCGATCGAGAAATACCAAGCCGAATCAGGGACGGTCGTAGTTATGGATATTCAAACTGGTGGGATTGTTGCAATGGCAAACTCTCCAGATTTTGACCCCAATAATTATCGTGATCAGGCTCAAAATGATCAAAGTTTATTCGCGAATCCAGCTATTAGCTCGGTTTTCGAGCCTGGCAGTATCTTCAAGACAATAACAATGGCAGCAGCTATTGACCAGGGAGTAGTGACGCCAGAGACAGAGGGAGTGTTTGACGCGACTGTTAAGGTGGGCAATCATACTATTAGTACCGCAGAGGGCAAGGCTTTTGGCAAAGAAACTATGACTCAGGTTTTGCAAAATTCTGATAATGTTGCGATGGTATGGCTTTCGGAAAAAATGGGTAATGATATGATGTACAAGTATCTAAAATCCTTTGGATTCTTGGATAAAACTGGGATTGATTTGGATACGGAGTCAAACAGTATCGTTCAGCCATTAAAACAATGGAAGGATATTACTAGGGCCACTTTGTCATTTGGGCAAGGTGTTTCAGTCACGCCGATCCAGATGGTGGCGGCATATGCTGCAATTGCAAATAATGGTAAGTATATTTATCCGCACATAGTTGATAAAATTATTATGCCTGATGGCACTGAGAAGAAAATCGAAAAAAAAGAGGGAGAGCAAGTACTCAAAGAAAGTGTTGCAGCACAAGTCCGAGATATGTTACGATCAGTAGTAGAGCTGGGACATTCAAAATTGGCGGCAGTTCCTGGATTTAATGTTGGGGCAAAGACTGGTACCGCTCAGATTCCAAACCCAGATGGTACTGGTTATGAGGATTCGCCGGACAAACTGGGTATCTATAATCACTCTTTAGCCGGATTTGCACCTACTGATAAGCCTAGGTATGCGTTGTTAGTAAAGCTAACAAAACCGAAAACTGCCAAATATGCTGAATCAACGGCAGCACCCTTGTTTGGTGATATTTCATCTTTTCTTTTAAACTATTATTATCGCGAGAAACCAACAAAACCGATCAATTAACAATGCAATATTTTCTATGAAAAAATGGTTTTTAAAATTTATTTATCGAGTTCTCGCCTCATATGCAATTAAGGTTATCAATTTGCACAAGCCTTTTGTTATTGCTATTTCTGGCTCCGTCGGTAAAAGCTCGGCCAAAGAGGTGATAGCCAAAGTCTTGAGCGATCAGTTTGGTTCCGAAGTGAGGGCAAATTATGGCAATCTAAATGCTCATATTGGTATTCCATTAACAATTCTTGGATACAAAAAAGTGCCCAATATTTACGCTTGGCCGGTTTTCCTGCTTTTGGCATGGTTTCGCACCAGAGTCAAAAAGTATCCTAAATACTTAATTTTGGAGATGGGTATTGATAAGCCAGGGGATATTGAGGATTTTATGGCTATTGTCAGACCAAATATTGTAGTAATAACAAATCTAGATGGAGCACATCTGGAAAATTTCGCTTCAATTGAGGAATATCGAAAGGAAAAATTAAAATTATTCGACAATATCTTGCCTGACGGTAAGATCATCGTGAATTTTGACGATGAAGCTTTGCAAAATCTGCCAGATAATAACATTGTCAGCGTTTCTTTGTCAAACCATGCGGCTGATTATCGAATCGAAAACTACAAGATTAGCTTGCGGGGAACGGAGTATCGTTTGGCAACGATAGGCCAGAAAATTTCAATCAAGAGCAAAGTCTTGGGCAAACATTTTATCTATAGCCAATTATTCGCTTTCGCGATTGCTAATATATTTGGTATAAATTTTTTGAAAACAAAGAAATCATTGGAAGAGATAGAGCCTTATCATGGCAGAATGTCCTTGCTTCCAGGTGTCCGAGATATTACTATTATTGATGATACATATAATGCTAATCCGACTTCGATGCGAGCTGCGCTCGATACCTTGGCGGAAATAAATTATAATGGCCGAAAAGTGGCGATTCTTGGAAATATGAACGAGCTTGGTAAAATTGAGCAAGAGGCTCATATCAATCTGGCGAAGTATGCTGAAAGTAGATGTGATTTTCTGATTTTAGTTGGAAGAAATTCTGAAATTATGTACGATAATGTTTCAAATCAAAAGAGCGTGAGGAAGTTTTCAAGTCGTCAAGAACTATTGACCTCCATAGATCAACTGTTGATGGACCAAGATCTGGTCCTGATCAAGGCCTCGCAAAATGGTAATTACTTTGAAGAAATTGTTAAATATTTATTAAAAGATAAGAAAAATGTTTCTGATTTATTGGTCAGACAGTCAAAATTTTGGATGAGTAAGAAAAATTAAGCATAAATTGGGAGCCGTATGGAATTGATAAAAACTTTTGTGTTGAGGCCGGAAGATATGACGAAGATGTTTTGGTTTGCGTTAGCAGCATTTATAATCGCAATTGTCTGGACACCGATATTGACTAGTTTTTTGTACAAAAATAAACTTGGTAAACGTATCCGCGAAAGCAAGGATGCACCTATTATGTCGGCTCTGCACGCCAAGAAAGCGGGCACCCCAACAATGGGCGGTCTTTTGATCTGGGTTACTGTCGCAATTATAACTTTATTGTTTAATCTTTCTCGACAGGCGACTTGGTTGCCACTGTTTTGCTTGATTACTACCGGCATAGTCGGGGCGATAGATGATATCATGAATGTTCGTGGTATTGGCGAAAAGGGTGGTGGCTTATCGTTGCGTCAGAAGTTGCCATTGTATGCAATCATTGCGCTGATGGGTAGCTTGTGGTTTTATTTTAAACTTGATTGGCACTCTATTCATATTCCCGGAATGGGCGATTATACTATTGGTTTGTGGTATATACCACTCTTTGTTTTTACACTTGTTTGGATGGCTTTTTCCTCAAACGAAACTGATGGTTTGGATGGACTCGCAGGAGGTATATTTGCTCTTTCGTTTGGCGCCTATTCGATCATAGCTTTAGTTCAGGGACAAACCGGTTTGGCCGTAATGTGTGCGACGATTATGGGGGCGTTGATGGCGTTCTTGTGGTTCAATATACCACCAGCACGATTTTTTATGGGGGATACAGGATCAATGGCTCTTGGCATGACGCTTGGTGTGGTGGCTTTTTTGACAAATTCGGTTGTGGTCTTGCCAATAATTACCTTGGTCTTTCTGATCGAGGGGCTTAGCTTCATCGTTCAGTATTTATCCAAGAAAATTCGTAAAAAGAAAATATTTTTGTCATCACCACTGCATCACCATCTCGAAGCAATCGGCTGGCCTGAGCAAAAGATAACTATGCGTTTTTGGATTATCGGTGCGATTTCCGCAGTCGCCGGCTTGGCAGTGGCGTTGATTGGCCGCGGGAACATTTATTAATTGGCATTTGCGCTCATTTTGGGATAAAATTGATACTATGGATATACAAGAGAAAAAAGTAGCGATTATCGGCCTAGGGATCGAGGGAGTAGCTCTTTGTGATTTTTTGGAAGATAAAGCCAAAAGCGTTTTTGTGCTTGAAAAAACGCCACTTGAGCAAATTCTCCTAAAAGTTGATTCAGACCTGAAAGAAAAAATACTCAAAGTAATTAAGAGTGAGAAAATAACTTTTGTCTTTGGCGAGAGATATCTGGATAATCTCTATAATTTTGATATAATTTATCGCTCACCCTCTTTTTATTTTGATGACGATGCTCTCGTGGAAGCAAAACGACGCGGCATATTAGTTTCCTCCCAAATTCAACTATTTTTTGATCTTTGTCCATGCAAGATAATCGGCGTGACGGGTACGAAGGGCAAGGGAACTACGGCATCTTTAATATATGAAATATTGAGTCACAATTATCAGCTTACGAATAATGTAAGCGAGCGCACTGTGGAGGTCCACCTTGCGGGAAATATCGGCTATCCGGCAATTAATTTAATTCCAGAGCTAACGAAAAAAGATATAGTTGTATTGGAGCTGTCAAATTTTCAATTGGCAGACCTGTCGAGTAGTCCCGATATTGCTGTGATTACCAATCTTTATGTTGATCATTTGGATTATCACAAGAGTGTCTTGGAATATCACGAAGCAAAGTTCAATATACTTTCCCATCAAAAAAAATCTGATTTGGCGATATTAAATCATGATTCAACTTTTGATGTAGATAATCTTGAGAAAATTTCATCTGAAATAAGATATTTTGGTCATAATAATGAAGCGGCAATTGTGTTGAAAGATAGGGTTGTGCTTGATCCAGATCATCGAAAAATCGAAATCTGTAAACGTAGTGAGATTAATTTATTTGGTGAACATAATCTAGAAAATATTGCTGCAGCAACACTGGTCGCAGATAGTTTGGGAATATCGCCAGAGATAATTAGTCGTGTGGTAAAAAGTTTTGTAGGTTTACCTCATCGCATCGAATTTGTGGCCAAAATCAATGATGTTACCTTTATTAATGATTCTTTTGCGACAAATCCTGAGCCAACAATCGCAGCTATAAAATCTTTTGAGGCAAATAAAATCCTAATTTTGGGAGGAAGCGCCAAGGGGTCTGATTTTGATAAACTTGCTCAGCAAATAGTGGCAAATAATATCAAAGTAGTCTGTTTAATAGGCGTCGAAGCGTTTAAAATCAAGCAATCTTTGCTTGGTGCGGCCGAATTCAAAGGAGAAATTGTCGAGGGCGCCACAAATATAGATGAAGTAGTCTTGCAAGCATACCAAAGAGCCACAAAAGATGATGTGGTTATCTTTTCGCCCGCCTGTGCTAGCTTCGATATGTTTAGAAACTATAAGGATCGAGGGGAGAACTTTAAAGCGGCTGTATTGCAATTAAAAAATAGTTTGAATCATCAATGAACACGAACAAAAAACAACATTCCGATTACTGGTTATCATTGGCAATATTTGCCTTGATTACTTTTGGTTTGATTATGATTTATTCTGTGTCAAAATATTATTCCCTACAACAGACTGACGGAGTAACAGACAAATATTACTTGACTAAGCAACTTGGTTCGTTGTTAATCGGCTTGGTTGCTTGGGTAATTTTTCAAGCAATCGATTACCGTTTTTGGCAAAAACATTCAGTGACAATGTTGTTTATCACAGTATTCTTTTTGTTGTTGCCCTTTATGTTCCATATGGGTAGCAATGAGGCGGTTGGTGCTCGCTGGATTAATATTGGTCCACTTTCATTTCAGCCCGCAGAGTTATCCAAATTAACTCTGATATTATATCTCTCGGGTTGGGTGGCGAGTAAGGGTGAGGATTTGCGACGGGTAGGAAAGATATTTGTGCCTTTTCTAATCGTGATACTTTCAATTGCAGCCATGATGATGCTGCAGAAAGATCTGGGCACGCTCTTGGTAATTATCTTTATTTCGGCATCTATCTTGATTACTGCCGGAATCTCATTGTCGCAATTGACTGTTGCTGGTGCCGGCGGAGCATTCTTGGTCTGGTTGTTGATCAAAATAGAGCCTTATCGGATGAAGCGTTTTACTACCTTTTTGAATCCTGACGCAGATGTTTTGGGTGCTGGTTACCATATTAGAAATGCATTAATTGCGATTGGCTCTGGTGGATTATGGGGACTTGGATTTGGGCAGAGCAAGCAGAAATATTTATATTTGCCTGAGGCTCACACTGATTCAATTTTTGCAATAATTTGCGAAGAACTGGGCTTGCTAAGAGCAGCAGTCATTATTTTAATTTTTCTATTTATCGCTTGGCGCGGTTATCGGATAGCAGCTAAAGCTCCTGATATTTTTTCGAGATTAGTTGCAGTTGGAATTACAGCATGGCTCTTTGCGCAGATGATGATTAATATCGGGGCTATGTTTTCCCTATTTCCTTTGACTGGTGTCCCACTTCCTTTTATTAGCTATGGTGGCACGTCATTAATCTTTTTACTATCGGCGGTCGGTATACTCGTTAATATCTCAAAACATACAAATGATTACAAAAAATAAGAGCATAGTTTTAATCGGTGGTGGAACTGGCGGTCATGCGGCCCCTATTTTGGCAATATATCAAAAATTAAAAGAAATAAGTCCAGATTTAAATGTTTCTGTTTTTGGTGTTGGTAGCCTGGAGGAACGTTATTTTTTGAAAGACATTCCTGAATATCGAACGATATTTGCTGGCAAATTAAATCGATATCTAACTTTGAAAAATCTGATCGAGGCGGTAAAGGTATTTGTGGGGTTCTTTCAATCTTTGTATTATTTGGGTATTATTAGGCCGACAATTATTTTCTCAAAGGGGGGATTTACCTCATTGCCAATGATTTATGCCGCAAGATTGCTTGGTATTCCATATTTTTTTCATGAATCAGATATCGAGATGGGCAAGGTGAATTTACTGATGGCTGATAAAGCCGAGAAGATTTTTGTCTGTTTTCCAATAAAAAAGTACCCACGTCTTGATTTAAAAAAGGTATATTGGAGTGGCCCAGTATTGCGAAAAGGTTTCTTGGATGATAAGGAAGCGCAGAAAGAAATTTTTGGTTTTGATAATGATAAATCTATAATTCTTGTGACTGGTGGTAGCCAGGGATCATTGCATTTGAGTAAAAATATGCTGGGAGCAGCCAAAAATTTGCTCAAAAAATACAACATTATCCACCAAACTGGTAAATTTAGCTATGAATATTCTAGAGATTTTTATACTTCACTTGAGCCCGAGTTTAAAAACAGTTATTATTACAAAGAATTTTTAACTAATTCAAATGGACAAGATTTGATGTTGGAGGCGATTGATGTCGCCGACGTGGTGATATCTCGATCCGGAAGTACGATTGTCGAACTTGCAGTCAAGGGCAAAAACATGATATTGGTTCCATGGAAGCATGCAGCGCAAGATCATCAATCGAAAAATGCTGACTATTTTTTGCAAAATGATAGTGCTATAGTGATTACTGATGATGAATTGTCACCTCATATGATTGAGGCAAGTATTGATAGGATCATGTTGGGGGAAAATCCTCAAGATTTGGGGAAAAACGCTCAAAAATTATTTCCAACAAACGGTCTGGAAATGATTTGTGAAAAAATAATTTCTAAAATTAAGGAATAATGAAATATCATTTAATTGGCGAAAAAGGTGTCTCCATGAGGGGCATCAAGAAGTACCTGCTAAGCCTAGGGCATATTGTCACAGGCTCTGATTTGAAGAATGGCGGACACTCATCAGAAAATATTACTCCTGATATTGATATTGTTGTACGTACGTCGGCTGTGAATCCAGGTTCTCTTGGATGGGTTGAGGTGGATGAAGCTCAAAGATTGGGAATTGTGGTCAAGAAACGCTCTGAATTGCTAGGTGAATTAACAAAAAACAAAAGAGTCATCGCTATTTCCGGCATGCATGGCAAAACGACGGTAACGGCAATGGCGGGGCTAGTCATGTTGCGAGCCGGATTAATGCCAACTGTCTTGGTGGGGGATAACGTAAAAGATTTGGATAATGATGTGATTCATCTTGGCTCGTCGGATTGGTTTGTAATGGAAGCCTGTGAATACGACAGAAGCTTTTTGGATTTTTATCCAGAGATATTAATCTTGACAAATATTGAGGAGGAACACCTCGACACATATCCCGGGGGAATTGAGGAGATCAAAGACACATTTGTTGAATATATTAAACATGTGCCTCAAAGTGGTGCAATAATTGCTTGCGGTGATGACGCGAACGTTCTTGAAGTAATCAAGCGGTCAGAGACAAAAGCAAAAATAATTTATTATGGAGTTGATTCCCTCAAATATAATAAATTGGATTTTAATCTTTCAATTCCCGGTAAACATAATATATTAAATGCTTTATCAGTAATTGCTCTTGCGGATTATCTTGAAATAGATTTAGAAATTGTCCGCAATGCGTTGGAATCTTTCATGGGAGCACATCGACGATTTGAGTACTTGGGCGAGTATAATAAAGCACCATTAATCGATGATTATGGCCATCACCCAACGGAGATCAGGGCGACTGTGGGCGCGCTTGCAGAACGTTACCCTGACAAGAAAAAAATTGTTGTCTTCTGGCCTCACCAGTACAAAAGAATCTTGCCGTTACTGAAGGAATTTGGGACTAGTTTTGTTTCTGCTGATGAAGTGATCATCAAACCTATATTTTTTGTTCCAGGAAGAGATGAAATATTGCCAGTATCATCGCAAAACTTGGTAGCTGAAATAAATAAAACAAAAAATAATGCAAAATTTATGGAGAGTGATGAGGAAATAACCGAGTATTTGCGTGATAACCTGGATAATAATACTGTTTTGTTGACTATTGGTATCCCACCAGTGTATCAGATAATACAGAAAATTTTGGAAGGGAATAAAAATGGATGATATTGAAAAAGATTTGAAAAAAAATTTAGGATCAGAGTTGAAAAATAATGTAGTTTTGAAAGACTATGTCAGCCTTGGGGTTGGCGGAGTTGCGGATTATTATTTTGAGGCCAAAAATATTGAAGATCTGATCTTAGCTGTAAATACTGCTTACTTCAATAAGATTCCATATTTTATACTCGGTGGTGGCTATAATATCTTGCCGTCCGATTCGGGCTTTCCAGGTCTAGTAATCAAAAATAATACCTCAAACATTGTTTTTGCTGGAGATTCTTCGGAGGTTATAGTTGATTCTGGGGTGAATTTGGGTAGATTAATTAATCTGGCTGCTGGTCGTGATCTTGGGGGATTGGAATTTTTGTTTGGTGTTCCTGGCACAGTCGGCGGATCAATCTGTGGTAATGCTGGAGCTTTTAATTTTGAAATTAGCGACTTTGTAAAATCAGTCACTGTGCTCGTGCCAAAAAACAATGAAGTCGCCATCGTCAAACATTCTGCAAGTTGGCTTAATTTTTCATACCGAAATTCAAGAATAAAAAGAGATTATGCGGGTGAAATTTTTCGCCCCGTTATATTAACGGCCAAATTACAGCTTGTTCAGAGAAGGAGAGATGAAATCTTGAAAATGATGCAGAATAATCTGAAACGCAAAAAAGATACTCAGCCGATGGGGGAGAAGTCTGCCGGTAGTTTTTTCAAAAATCCTGGTCCAGAAAAAAATGCTGCGGGCTATTATCTTGAGCAAGTAGGAGCCAAAAAAATGCAGGTAGGCGGCGCAGCCTTCTCCAAAAAACATGCAAACTTTTTGATTAACGCTAAAAATGCAACCGCAGCGGACATCAAATCTTTGGCCGATCAGGCTAAATTGGCTGTTAAAGATAAGTTTGACATCGATCTGAGAGAAGAAGTAGAGTATATTGGCAGATGGTAATTTTCAAAAAAAAGCGAGGGAGCTTTCGAAGTGGCGGATATCAACAATATCGAGGTCCATCTGTTTTTAATGCTTCAAAAAAGACTAAGAGTAAATTAAATTTTCGTATCTCAAAATTATTCTGGAAGCTATCCTTCTTCTTTATCGTTATCATGGCATTGTTGTACATCGTTTTTTGTTCCAAAGTATTTTTGGTGACAGATATTTTTATTGAGGGCAATAATCTTTCATCATCAGATCTTATCAAAAGCAAAATTCCAGAAAATTTGAATATATTACTTTTAAATGAATCAGAAATTCAAGAAAAGATCTTGAAAGAGATTCCAGAGATTAAAAGTGCCGAAATATATCGTGGTATCCCAAACGCAATCAAAATTGTGGTCTTGGAGCGCGAGGGAAAAATGATTTGGCAAAGCAATAATATTAAATATTTAGTTAGTTCTCAGGGTGAGGTGAGCCGACAAGTAAATGATGGGGAGCAATTCAATTTACCAGTTGTAAATGACGCCAAGAATCTGGCTGTAAGTCCTGGTGAATCGCTGGTTTCTCCAAATTTTGTGGCATTCATCATTAATATTTATGATAATTTTTTCACCGAAACTAATATCAAGCCCACTACTTTTGAAATCCAAGATACAACTTTTGATGTAAATCTGCAGACTGAAGCCGGATTTTATGTTAAATTTAATTCATTGCGTTCGAGTAAGAAGCAGCTTGATAATTTAAAAATTGTTTTAGCCGAAAAACGTCAGGATATCAAAGAGTACATTGATCTAAGAATTGATGGTTGGGCGTATTATAAGTAGTTAGCAGTTAGTGTCTGGCAGTTGTAATTATTAGAAAGGGATTATGCCGAAAGAAAATAATTTTCTAAAAACACTTTTTATTTATAATGGGATATTTGTTTTTGCAGGTGGATTGATTGGGCCATTGTATGCAGTTTATGTGCAGAAGTTTGATTCAAATATTTCATCCATAAGTCTATCTTGGGCCGCTTTCTTGCTGTCAACAACTTTTTTTCTATTCATTCTTTCTCGATTCGGCGACAAAATCAAGGACAAAAAGATTCTGTTGCAATTTGGTTTTTTGATTCGAGCGATTGCTTGGATTTCATATATTTTTGTTGGAAATATCGGCGCGCTTATAATAGTCCAAATACTACTTGGTCTCGGTGAGGCGCTTGGCACGCCATCGTTTGAAGCACTATTTGCGGAGCACCTAGATGACAACAGCCATATTAACGAATATTCGGAGTGGAAGTTGATTGTTAATGGCGCTTCGGGTTTGGCTGTCATTGGTGGCGGATTCTTGGTCCAAAAATTGGGGTTTAATATACTATTTATTTCAATGTCAATTTTAGCACTTATTACTTTAATTGGTTTCTCATTAAACACTAGAGAATCGAAAAAAGTATGAATAAAGTATGGAAGTTAGCACCTCGAAAATTTGATAATTTAATCGATCAATTGCTTTTTAACAGAGGTATTATTGATGGATTTGAAGATGAAGAAAAAAAATTTAAATATTTCCATCCTAATTTTCATGATGATCTATATGACCCATATTTAATGACTGATATGAGAGGGGCGATAAAACGCATTCAAAAGGCTATCGAAAATAATGAAAAGATTGGGATATTTTCTGATTACGACGCTGATGGAATTCCTGGTGCGGCTTTATTATTTCGCGCTTTTAACAAACTTGGCATTGGGGCGGAAGTTTATATCCCAAATCGCGAAGGTGGGTATGGTCTGTCGCGAGAGGGTATTGATCATCTTGTAGAAAGAGAATGCAAGTTAATAATTACAATTGATCTTGGTATTAGAAATTTGACTGAGCCATCATATTGTCGTGACAAAGGAGTAGATCTGATTATCACTGACCACCATCTTCCAGGTGAGGAGATTCCTGATGCAAATTTCGTGATCAATCCAAAACGTAGTGACGACAAATACCCGTATAAAGAATTGTGCGGATGTGGCGTGGCGTATAAATTGATTCAGGCTTTGTCACTTTTATATCCCAAGCAGCTGGATGAAAAATTCTTAAAATGGTGCTTGGATCTGGTCGCAATATCGACAATCTCGGATGTTGTGCCGCTTAGTGGCGAAAATCGGACATTAGTAAAATACGGTTTGATGGTGCTCAAAAAAACCAAAAATATTGGATTGATCGAACTTTACAAAAAAGCCAATATTTTGCCTGAAACTATCGGCGCATATGCAGTAGGCTTCCAGATCGGGCCAAGGATAAATGCTCCGGGGCGGATTGATAATGCAACAAAATCATTTGAATTATTGGTTACTGAGAACATAAATGAAGCGGCAATACTAGCTGAATGGCTTAATGTCAAAAATGAAGAACGTCAGGCCGATATGGATGAAATTGAAAATGAGGCGACTAAAATAATCGAAGATAATAAATTATTTGATAACAAAATCATTATTGCATCGGGAATGTGGACAAAGGGAGTGATTGGACCGACTGCGAGCCGTTTGGTCGAGAAATACGGCAGACCCGTCATACTTTTCTCTATTGGCGAGGAATCTTATACTGGAAGCGCTCGTAGCGTCTCTGGTGTTAATATTGTGGAGCTATTGGAGTGCACAAAAGATCTAATATTGAAATATGGTGGGCACAAAGGCGCGGCTGGGCTGGCAGTGGGAGTCAATCAGTTCGCGGAATTTACTAAAAAAATAGTTGAGGTTGCAGATAGCAATATATCGGAAAGTGATCTGACTAAAAAGATATCTATCGATGCTGAAGTTCGATTATCAGAGATGACTTTTAAACTGTATAATGAAATTGTAAATTTTGAACCTTTTGGTATGGGGAATTCCAAGCCAGTTTTTATGGCTCATGACATTTCATTTGAAAGTTTTCGCTTTGTTGGTAAAAATAGTAATCATTTTTCAGCTATTTCAAATGAAAAAGAAGTGAAAATTAAATCTATATATTTTAATTTCCCATTTGAAAAAAGTATTATAAAGTGTGAAAATAGATATGATATAGTATTCACTCTAAATCAGGATGAATGGAATGGTAATATTAAATTGTCATTAAATATAATCGATCTAAAAGAAAAATAAATATATGAGCAAAAAAAACAGTACAATATTTATGTGTGAAAGTTGTGGCAATGAGTTCTCGACTTGGGCTGGCAAATGTACTATGTGCGGTGATTGGAATTCACTAAAAGAAATTAATTATAATGTAGAAAAAAGTAAGAGCCGTAATTTAAATACAAAGCTTGAAATATCAAAAATTTCTGATGTTGTCTTGCAAAAAGATTATCGAATTCCTACAAAAATATCTGAATTTGACCGAGTCCTTGGCGGTGGCATCGTACCCGGGTCAATAATACTATTGGGTGGTGAACCTGGAATTGGCAAGTCAACTATATTGCTAGAGTTGGCTAACAACATTGATAATACTTTTTATCTTTCGGCCGAAGAATCCGTTTCTCAGATCAAGATGCGTGCCGATAGGATGGGGGTTAAAAACGAAACTATCCTGATGTTGTCTGAATCTGATCTTGATAGTGTCTTGCATGAAGTCGCAAAAATCAAGCCCAAATTATTAATAATTGACTCCATTCAGACTGTCTTTGTCGGTGATTCTGATGCAACGCCCGGAAGCGTTGTGCAGGTTCGAGAGTGTGGTATCAAACTACAACAGTTTGCAAAAAGTCACAATATTTCTGTGATATTGGTCGGGCATGTGACAAAAGAGGGCAATTTGGCAGGGCCTAGAATCTTGGAGCATCTAGTGGACACAGTCTTATATCTTGAGGGTGAAAGATACAATGATTCTCGGATACTACGTGGTGTGAAGAATCGTTTTGGTGCAACAAATGAAGTGGGAATTTTCTCTATGAAGGAGGAGGGATTGGTTGAAATTAAAAATCCCTCAGAATTATTTTTATCTGAATTTGAAAATGGTCCAGGTAGCGTCATTACTGTTGCTCTGGAGGGCAACAGACCAATATTGATTGAGGTTCAAGCCCTTGTAATCCCGACACATTTTGGCTATCCCAAAAGGACCTCATCGGGTTTTGATCTGAATCGCCTCAATCTGTTGGCAGCAGTTATAACCAAAAAAACAAAAGCAGATTTGTCCAATTTTGATATATATCTAAATGTAATTGGCGGAATACGTCTATCTGAGCCGGCGGCCGATTTGGCTGTTTGTGCAGCTTTACTATCTTCCTTCAAAAATAAGGCTTTTGCTAAAGACGTTTGTATTTTTGGCGAAGTCGGTCTTGGTGGGGAGATAAGGAATGTCTTGAAGTCAAAAGATAGGGAAAAAGAAGCAACCACACTTGGCTATAAATTATTGCCAAAATTTGCTAATGTTCGAGAGCTATTTGAGTTAATTTAATTAGGGTATATCAATAGTTCTATTGGCAGTGGTCTCGTGACCCTTGCTGTCCTTGGAGTGCAGAATGAAGGTGTATTGAGTGGCGATGGGTAGGTTGATAGTGGCTGAGTGGTTGGTATCGAGCGTGTTGTTTATATCAGAATCTTTGGCAACAGTGCCATCAGCTGATTTGGCTGATATTTGGCCAGTAGCAGGAACATCAGTCTGCCACGATATTGTCACGATCTTATTTGTGGCGGTTGATTCTGGGGCAACTTTTATATCTATTTTTGATATAGTCGGTCCACTACTAGCAACAGTGGTAATACTTATTTCATTCTTTGCGATTGTGCCGTTGCTATCAGTTAAAATAACTGAGATTTTGTGCTCTCCATTGGCTAAATTACCGAAGTTGTAATTTTTTGTATATGGCGCAGATGTTACATCGCCAATGGAAATATTGTCGATGAAAAATTCAACGCCACTAATCTCATATGTGCTTGAGCTAGAGGTGCTAATTGTATATTCGTCAGAAACTGTGGCATTGTTGACAGGGGAGATAATGCTAACTGTTGGGATAAAGGATTTTGAATCACATGTCTCGGTTGGTGCGGAGTTGTACATTCCATTTCCTTCAGCCCAAGCACGAACAGGGTTCTCCCAGCTTGGATTGGTTGGTCTCTCTGATTGCACTTTGGTGAAGATTTTTGTTTCAGTGAGGTTCTCTGGCATATCAGCAGGAGCGAGTAGATTGGAGCCTTTACATATTTTGACTGCAACATGAACGTTATCCTTGTCTTTGGGTGATTGCCAGTCTGCAAAAATATCCGTTGTTGTCTCAAGCGAATTCTCATTTGGTAGTTTGTTGGAATATTTCTCTACAGTCACATCTTGTATCCCCGCAGGACGAACAAAATCTTCGTTGGGCGTATTGACAAGTGCCTTGTTGATAAAGGTGTGGAATATTGGGCCAGCTAAGACTGAGCCGTCTGCACCACTCTTCATTTTGGTTGCATCACTATTGCCTACCCAAACGGCAACGGAAATTGATGGGGTGAAGCCAACGGTCCATGCATCTTTAAAATCTGAGGTAGTTCCAGTCTTGACTGCGACGGTGCGATCTGGGAAGTATAGCGAACTTCTCGTACCAAATACTAAGCTTCGAGAATTGTTGTCAGACAAGATATTGCTAATCTCATAAGCAATCTGTGGGTCAAGCGCGGTTTTGGCAGGGTGGTCTTCTGGCTTGTATTCGTATATAACTTTATTTTGATTGTTGGTAATTTTGAGTATACTTGTTAGTTCATTTTTATTGCCACTGTTTGCAAATACGCTGAAGGCATTGGCCATCTCAACTGGCTTGACCTCGCCGGCGCCGAGTACAAGTGATAGGCCGTATCGTTCACGATCGTTTAGGGTACTGATACCCATGTCTGAAGCCGTTTGAAGAACATTATCGATACCGGCCAGCGACATGATTTTGACTGCAGGAATATTGAGCGAATTGGAAAGTGCTTGCCTGATGGTGACTGGGCCATTGAATCTCATATTATAATTGTTTGGAGTATAATTGCCAAAATCTGTTTGTAAGTCAAAGATTATCTTTGATGGTGAGTATTCTGGCTGTTTGAAGGCTGTGGCGTAAGCAAACGGTTTAAATGATGAGCCGGGTTGGCGCAGAGAGTCTGTGATATTTACATTACCATCAATATCAGTATTAAAATAATCTTTTGATCCTACCATAGCTAATATCTGACCGTTTTTGGGATCAGTTGCCACAAGTGCAGCGTTACTCGCATTGTACTGAGCGAGCTTCTTGTCGTTATCGTTGATTGAAGCTTGAGCAGCTATCTGTTTGTCGTAATCAAGAGTGGTAATAATTTTTAAACCTTGTTTCTGGATAACCTCTTCTCCATACTCGGCCACTATCTGCTCTTGGACATACATAGCAAAATGTGGAGTCAAGAAAGCATCTTTTTTGGCTTTAACTACGGCGCCAATAGTAGTAGAGTCTTCCGCTTTAGCTTCGAGAGCGATTTCTTTGGTTATTTTGCCCGTTTCTACCATACGATCAAGCACGTAGTCCTTCCTTGAGATCAATCTGTCAATGTGAGTGCCATATGGCGAATAGTAGGTGGGTGATTGAGGGATGCCAGCAAGGGTCGCTGCTTGAGCAAGATCGAGATCTTTCGCTGATTTGCCATAATACATTTGAGCAGCGGCTTCTGCACCAGCAGTACCGTTGCCATAGGGTATTTGATTGAGATACATTGTCAGAATTTGGTCCTTGCTAAACATAAATTCTAGCTCAATTGATAGAATAAGCTCTTTAATTTTGCGAGAAAGTGATCGGTCGGAAGTTAATAGCGCGAGTTTGACATATTGTTGGGTTATAGTCGAGCCACCTCGAGCAACTTTTGTCTTGCCAATCACTTTTTCGGCCAAAGCGGTAATAATTGCTTTTGGGTCGAAGCCATGATGAGAATAAAAATTTGCATCCTCAGTGCTAATCGTAGCATCTTTGAGGTATGTGGATATTTGATCACTTGCAACGATCGTGCGTCTTTCTTGACCTGTCTCGTATAGCAATATTGTGCCCGTGCGATCGTAAAATTTGGTTGATTCGGCTGGTTTCATCGCTGCAATTTTACTTGGAGTAGGCAGATCTTTGGCATACCAAACAAAAAGCACTCCAGTAATTAGAAATAATGACAAAATACCATAAAGCGCAATGGGAATTAATATTTTCCAATTTCTTTTCTTGCCCTTAAGTAATTTGTGCTTGAACTTTGTTTTGAATTGATTCGAGCGCTTAATCTTTTTACCGAAAATCCCTCTCAAAAATTTTATTTTCATTAAATCTCCTTGCTTTACATTATAGGCTCAAGTTGGTAATATGTAAACAACTGAATAATAAAATATTCTTAAAGATATTTTTGAAAGGATACAAACTTATGGATGAAGATTTTTTTCAAAAAGGGATAGCCGAAATAATTGATGAGAAATCCTTGCGCAACAAATTGAAGAATAAAAAGCTCAGAATCAAATATGGCGTTGATCCGACGAGGCCCGATATTCATCTTGGTCACACGGTACAATTGCGAAAACTCAAAGAGCTTCAAGATCATGGACACACGATTATCTTTTTGATAGGGGATTATACTACAAAAATCGGTGATCCTTCTGGTAGAAATACAACTCGACCAATTTTATCTGATATTGAGATCAAAATAAATGCAGAAACATATTTTGCTCAGGTTGGAAAGATACTCGATATCAACAAAACTGAAGTTCGCTACAATTCTGAATGGTTTGCAAAGATGAAATTTGCGGACATCCTCCAGTTGGCAGGTAAATTTACGGTGGCGCAAATATTGGAGAGAGATGATTTTGCAAAACGAATGAAAGGGAACGTAGATATCGGCCTCCATGAATTACTTTATCCTTTGATGCAAGCTTATGACTCTGTTGTGCTAAAGGCTGACGTTGAGTTTGGCGGTAGTGATCAGAGATTCAATATGCTGGCTGGACGAAGTTTGCAAAAGAAAATGAACCAAATTCCACAAGATGTTATAATCACTGACTTGTTGGTCGGTCTGGATGGCAAACTCAAGATGAGTAAATCTGCTGATAATTATGTGGCGGTAACGGATGATGCCAAACAAATGTTCGGCAAAATTATGTCGATTCCAGATGACTTAATCATTAATTATTTTAAATTGCTTACTGGTAAAACAGCAAAGCAAATTGATGAAATTCAAAAATTATTGCAAGGTGGAGTTAATCCCAAAAACACCAAAATGGATTTGGCGTATGAAATTGTCACACTTTTTCATGGGAAGAAGCTGGCAGATGAAGCATCCGAAGAGTTTACAAATATTTATTCAAAGAAACAATTGCCGAATGAAATTCCACTCGTGACATTGGATTATGGAAATTATGAAGTACCGTTGCTATTGATCAATCTTGGCGCAGTTAAATCTCACAATGAAGCTAAGAGACTAATAGAGCAGGGTGGTGTGAAAATTGACCTAGCCAAGATAACCGATTGGAAGGCAATTATTGGGGTCAAGAAAGATATGCTCATTCAGGTTGGTAAATTAAAATATTATAAAGTTAAATAATGATTAATGATCTAAAAACCAAGATTAATAGTAGTCTGTCTGCTTTATTTGAGCGTGTTTTTGATATTAAAATTGATAATTTTAATTTGAGTATGCCACCAGACTTATCTCTTGGAGATTTTTCCGTGGAGTGCTTTTCTCTATCTATAGAATTGAAAATAAGTCCTGCTCAGATTGCTACTAGTATTGCCAATTCTTTTGCTCAAGACGACTTGATTGAAAAAGTTTCTGCGGCCGGTCCTTATCTGAATATAATGCTCAAAGATCAACAATTTTTTTCACTAATACTTGGCAACATATTAGATTTAGGCAAGGATTTTGGCGATACTATTACAAATCGTGGCGAGAAAATCATGGTAGAATATATGTCGCCAAATACAAACAAACCTTTGCATCTTGGTCACTTGCGTAATGGGGCATTGGGCATGGCAGTTGCCAAAATATTACAATCAACTGGTGCAGAGGTGATTAAAGCTAATCTCGTAAACGATAGAGGTGTGCATATCTGCAAATCAATGTTGGCTTGGCAAAAATGGGGCGAAAATTCTACGCCTGAGTCTTGGGGGATGAAGGGAGATCATTTTGTTGGCCATTGGTATGTGAAATTTGCCCAAGAGCTGGAAGGAGATCCGTCGCTTGAGGATCAGGCTCAGGAAATGTTGCAAAAATGGGAGACTAACGATCCTGAAATTATCGATTTATGGGAAAAAATGAATAGTTGGGTGCTCGGCGGGTTTGCTGAGACCTATAAAAGTTTGAATTTTCAGTTTGATAAACAATATTTTGAGAGCAATACTTATAAACTCGGTAAACAGCAGGTCTTTGATGGGGTTGAGCGGGGGATATTTAGCCATGGTGATCGAGAGGCGATTGTCGCATCTCTTCCGGAAAAAGAGTTTGGCGTAGAGAAAAATGGGGAACAGAAAAAAGTAACGCTCATTAGACCTGACGGCACAAGTGTCTATATGACTCAGGATCTAGAAACAGCCAAACTTAAATTTGATGAGAATAATTTGACGGAATCAATTTATGTAGTTGGCTCAGAACAGGAATATCACTTCAAGGTATTGTTCAAGCTTCTCGAGATGCTTGGTTTTGCTTGGGCAAAAAAAAGTTTTCATTTGTCCTATGGTATGGTCTATTTGCCAGATGGTAAAATGAAATCTCGTGAGGGCAAGGTAATTGACGCTGACGACTTGGTCATGGAAATGCGAAATCTCGCAAAAAAGGAAATATTGAGTCGTGAGCTCAATCAAGATTTAGTCGAAACAGAATTGGACAAACGCGCCAATGCTGTGGCGGATGCCGCAATAAAATACTATCTTTTGCAGTTTGCATCCAAGCAGGATATTCATTTTGATCCCAAAGCGTCATTATCCTTTGAAGGAAACACTGGGCCATATTGTCTATATACCTATGCTCGGGCAAAAAGTATTTTGAGTAAGTCGGGAATGTCAATAAATAATGATGTTGATTATTCTCAATTGGGTGAGTATGAGGAGCGAGTGCTTCTTAGTTCATTGATGAATTTTAGTGAGGCGTTATCAAGGGCTGCCGCGGAGATGAGCCCGGCGAAGGTTGTCGCTATCGTCTATGATATTGCGAAATCTTTCAATCAATTTTATCATGCACAACAAGTAATAAATATCGAAAACATAAATTTAAAAAAGGCCCGATTGGCCTTGGTCGAAGCAACTTCAGTTGTAATCAAAAAGGGCCTAAGCCTACTCAACATCGAGGTGATTGAGCAAATGTAAATTTGCTTTTGATATGCAATGATAAGATGACTATTATTGCAAGTTGCCTTCGTAAATTTTGCTGCCCGAGAGGACCCAATATTTTTTAATTTTTGTGTTGATAACTAAGTCATCGATAATAATGTCGTCGAGCATATATTGACCGACAAATTCTCCAAATTTGTCAGCTTGAATTATTCGATTGAGTTTTTTGTCTACAATATAGAGATAGTTTGAATCTTCGCTGGCAAAAATTTGGGTTGGATCTTCTATTGTTTTATTTGTTCCTAGTATGTTAGTGATTGAGAAATTTTGGTCAAGTCCGCCTCGGGCATACTTCTGAATGCTACCTGATTTTTGAAGAAGATAAATGTTTCCATCAATAGCAAAATTTACAACGTTTGATAGGTCGGTAGTCTTGCTGAAATATTTGCTGCCCTTGGAATAGACATTATCGACAAGGGAATGTCGCCATATCATATTGTTGCTAGTATCGAGCAGATAAATATTGGTCGAAAAGGCAGCAATTTGGTTTGCCTTTTCCCAGGTTGTTTGACCATCTGCCAATGTCAGGACGGTTGGAATTTTCGTGTTAATGTCGTATGAAAAAATCACAGCTTGATCTGTATACAGAAAGAGCATATTTTGAGATTCTGATTTGGTCACACTGATAATCTTGCCCTTGTCCTTGCTAATTGAAGCGACTAGATTGGACTGGTGATCTCTGGTGTCAAATTGGTATATTTTGCCATCATCGTTAATGCCATATATGATTGAACCGATGATCTGCATATGAGTAATATTTTCGCCAAAAGTAAAATTTTGGTCAGGATTTGGCAAACGATATGCTTTGATTTCCTGATCTAGGAGACCTCGTATATCTTGGATTAATGCGATGGCTTTATCCTTGTTTGTCGATGAGTTTTTAGCCGTATTGGCCAAATTGAGCGCATCGGTATATTCAGCGAGATAATCATTTTTGCCCAGTGATTTATCTTGCTTGGCTTTCTCGAAAAGATCGTTCGCCTTGTCATAAGTCAATATAAGTTCTTGTTCTTGTTTGGCGCTAGAGCGAGTCTGATTTTTGTGTTTAATATTATTAATGATAAAGATCGAGAGTATGATAATTGGGACGATATATAGATATAATCTCGTTTTTTTACGAAAGATTACCATAATAATTGATAATACAGAATTTAGATATTTATTAAAATTGTTCGCGTTTGAGGAGGGTTTTTGATCAGTTGCTCGAAAATCATTGATTCGGATGGATTTATTTTTTTTTAGAAATTCATTGAAGTGCGTGCTTGGTTTCTTCTCTTTTTGATTAATTAAGGGGTATGCCTTTGCTTTTTTGAGAAAATCAGAGAAGATTGGTTGGCATTTTTCGTTAATTTCTTTACTACCTTCAATCAGAGTTTTTGCACTTTTATGACTAAATTTTTTGACTAATTTGAGTAATAAATTTAGAAATGGTTGACATTTGTCACACCAAAATTTTTTGAGAGTTTCATTTTTTTGGTCGATATATACTATATCAGGTAGGGCTTCATCATCTTTAGTGGATAAATCACTGATGCCAATTAGTATGGCGTTGATATCGAAGCTATTATTGTTGCCATGAAAATTCTTAAATATTTCTGCGGCGGCGCCAGTGGGAGAATTTTTGGTCAGATATGAACGGGCGCGGTCTAGAGAGATACAGTTGAAGAAGTCATTGTTCGCAAAGAATATTCGGTCAGATTTAATGACTTGGCCCGAGGTGACGTTGATGAATGTTTTGAGTGGGTGAGAGGGGATTTCGACTCGATGGCTCTCGGTGATAGTTGATATTTTGTCTTTTCGGAAGAGATAGCCGGAGATTTTTCCAGTTTGTGTAATGATTAACTCATTATCTCGGACACAACCGATAATGGCATTCATGCCACCATTCCAAAGATCAATCTTCTTTTTCGCCAATAAATCGATTGCCTCGTTGATTCGAAGCACAATTCTTTCAAAATATGAGGAAAGATCCTCATTTTCACGAAGTGTTGTCTTTTTCAATTCAAAAATGACC
>JBAXQZ010000003.1:0-23982 GCA_037131475.1 bacterium
GCGCTCAGCATGGTGAGTGGAATCGAATCCACAAGCTTTCAGCCCGGAATGACATTCCTCATTTTTAAATTTTAAATTATAAATTTTAAATTACTTACTGCCAACCGCCAACTATTCATTATTCACGCCCGACTATCAACCATCCTTCGACAGCTTCCAGAGCTGTTCAAACCAACTTCTCATCGTGATAGCATACTCTTTTGAAGTTACGACAAAACCAAAATTTTCCTTGGCGGTTGTGATCACCGCTACAGTATTTTGATAAATTGTCACATGCCCAGGACTAACAAAATCAGCTGGTGCATATCGAATTTGACGGATAGTTTCTTCGGGCGACTGGAATATGGTCTCAGCTACCTCTGCAGTATGGACTCTGACGGATCGAGTTCGGATCTTCTTGACGATTCTTTTTTTAATAAAATTTTCCAAATATCGTTTACCGATAACCTCAACAATTTTGTCATACTCTCCGGCGTAGAGAATCTCTTTTTCTCCTGATTCGAGCATTTCATCATAAATCTGACGAATCTCATCTTGACCTTTAAAAAATCGCATGCTAGGCTCTACCATCGAAGTTGAGTATAGTCTCTTTAATTCTGGCAAGATTGATTTTGCTGTTTTTTCTCGCTCACAAGCCGCCTCCTTCTGTCTTTTTGCAAGATTCAAAACAGCCTCAGGTGGAGTTGGCAAATACACACGCCTCGAGCATCTTTGTAATATTTCAACCAGTCCCATATTTTTCAAGTTCTCCAAAATATATACGACTGTGTTTCTCGGTAAATTTACTTTTTTGGCCAGTGGTACGATATGAGTTTCACCCATTTCAAGTAGGGCTAAATACACATTCACATCCTTTTTGTCCAAACCTAATTTTTCTATCTCTTCCATATTTTTATAATCTCACTTTGCCGAACTATTTCGACGTTATTATGAAATAAGTATATATTAAAATCATTTGTTTGTCAATATATGTCTAAACATATTGACATTATCTAAATATAGTGCTATAATGCCAATTGTTACGATCAGTATTATGGCTGACGTAAAGAAGGAGAAAGAGAATGCTAGAATTAATCGCGGTCGTGGCAATATTTACAGTTATTGCCTATGTAATCGCATGTTTTTTAGGCATGCAAGGGCTGACATTGGCTCTAACGACAATCTTTATCATCATCGTAATGGTAATAACGCTATTCTCCATATTAGATAAAAAATTTAACGATGGAGAAACTATCACGATATTAGCAATGGTACTAGCATCTACCACCTGCGTAATTGGGATGATAATCGGAAAATTTGGAACAAATACCATTTGGGTGATGGTCTCGATTATTGCCGTGGCAATCTCAATCAAGATCCACCTTTCCTACAAGAAAAGATTTGTCGACAAGAAACCATTCGAAATTGTAGACATCTCCAGAGAGATTGCTCTTGATTGTCGCTGGCTTGCAGGCAGTATTAGAGATCTTAGCCCTGAAACAATATTTTCAGCATTGGGCTGCACCGATGAGATTATCGAATATTACGACGACAAATTTCGCGAGTATTTCGAAACATATAGCATCAAAAATTACGAGATAATCGATATTATTGCCATCGTAAATCACCCTCCAAAAAAATGGGGGGACGAAATACTTTGCCATGAGATAAGTGTATCTACAGTACACAAAATCTCCTCAGCAGGATCGACAATGACCCGGCCCTATACATTTTGGGTGACTGGCACCCTCCAGCATCCAACGGGCGTTTATCTCCCAGAAGAGTGCAAGTTGCGTATACGAGGAGAAAAGAAATAGTTTTCTCTCAAAAAAAACAAGACCAGCCCTGACTCATAGTCACGGCTGGTCTATTTTTATTTAAAATTACCTAAATGAATTTAATCAATTCATAAGTTCTGTAGTTATTTCGCAATGTGATTACGCTCAAGCTTGTGACGGGATTCCGGGTCTTGCGTTCGACTGCGCTCTCTTCGAGTCTGAGCGATGAGGGCCGCTCACCTCAGAGTCGATGACAGCATGGTAAAATGGAATCGAATCCACAAGCTTTCAGCCTGGAATGACACCCCTCATTTTTTTTAAATTTTAAATTTTAAATTTTAAATTGTTTGCTGCCGGCTGCCAACTGCCAACTATCAAGTTCTGAGGCCGTCTACTATTCTATCAAATACTCCCTCGACCAAGCTGGGGTCTCCAGCTAGATCAATTGCGATATTGGCGAGTGCCATTGGCGTAATATCTTGTGAGCCCTTGAGCTTGCCCGTCTCATCAATCACGCTTGTAATCTGATTGGGCTTGATAAATCCGACCTTTGGCTGTCTCGCAAAGGCGAGGCGCTTGCTCCAAGCGGATTTCTCGAGATACTCCTTGATTTCTGGCAAGAGAGAGCCACCACCGCAAAGCAATATTTCGGAGGGCAACAGATCAATATTGGAAAAATCCTCCAAAGCTATCTCCACACCCGCCAGCCAAACTTCACAATCGTTCTCAATCGATTTTTTAATTCTCTTCCTTATCTCTGAGTCTTCTGGAATCTTGCCGTTGGAATAATCAATTTTTAACTTTTCAGCTTCAACAAAAGTGCGATCAAAGGCGTCAGCGATAGATTTCGTGAAGACTCTGCCACCAATCGCAAACATCTTCGTCCCCTCGACACCACCTCCACGAACTACGGCAATATCAGTCGTCCCACCACCAATATCAATAAATATTGATGAAAATTCTGCTGAATCCTCCATCCCAACGCTTCGAGCAACAGCATACGGCTCGGCCGAGACCGATAGCAAGTCAAGGTTTAACCCCTCAACAATTGTCTGCAATGCCCCCAAGTGAACTATCGGCGCGAAAGCGTTGAATATGCCCACTTGAATATCGCTTCCCTGAAAACCAACCGGATTTGTCACCTTGTAGCCATCTACTTTGACGTCAACCACCGCTGAATTAACCAATTTGACATCAATCTCAGATTGACCCGTCTCCCAAGCCAACTCGCTCCGAGTTTTTTCAAAAGATTTTTCCTGAACCTGCGAGATAATATCCTTCAATTCTTTGATTGTAATCTTGGATTGAGAATCATCACGGCGATAATGAACTGTCGTTGTCGTGCCCTTGACCAATTCACCCGCGATGCCAACAACACACTGTTTGGGTGCGATTTTAGCCTCAAGAAATGCTTGCTCCAAGGCTGCTTCGCAGTTTTTTATCACCCCAGCTATATCAGTCACACGACCACCCTGCATATCAGATAACTGCTGACGCTCCTTGCCAACGCCGATAACTATTGCTTTTTCATTTTCAATACGAAAAACAAGCGTCTTGACGTACTCAGTACCAATATCAAGCGAAATCGCATATCTTTCTTTTGGTTTCCCCATCCCGAATAAGCCCATATTTGAGACCTTTTTTTAATATTTATATTATAAATCAATATTCAATTCAAAACAATAAGCAAAATAAATTGAGCCCCGAATAAATTCAGGGCCCAATAAGTTTTGCCTATAATTAGGCGACTGCTACCATCTCTCGGCAGATAGCAACGAGTTGACGAGTGCGTTCGCGCATAAACTTCTCATCAAAGAGACCACGAATCCCCGGATTGAACTCCAAGATCACCAAGATTGGCTTATCGCCGTACTTACCCGCTCGAGCGTTCTTTTTGACGATTTGTATCGCCCGAGATGTAGTTTGTCCCGTTTCCGACAATGGCCATGCCTTCAGAAACTCCTCCATATCCACTGATGGCTGGATATGAACAATCCGACTCATGTAATCAGCAAGATCATTTTGCAGTCCAATGCAATCGTAGAAATTTTTCGGAAGATAATCCTTGCGCCCCGGACGTGGCCCCTCAAACCAGTGACGTGCGTCAAAAACATAATCATATTGACGAGAATTTTTGGCTTGAGTGATTAATTCATCAATACTTTCCGCGTTGATCCAATCACTCAATTCAATATGTTTTGACTCCGCACCAAATTGATCACTGACCTCAGATATACCTCTCGCTCGCCAATTTTGGAGGATTTGATCTCTCTCCGGCTGATCTGCAAAGAAAAGCCATTGCAATATTGGGTCATAGCACCGCTCTTTGAGACTCGCTCCCAATGATTGCCAGAAGCCACTAGACTCTTCTCGCCACGCCCCCTCAAAATCAAGCAAATATTCGCTTGATTCGCTGCCGTCACAACTGCGCAATGGCAATCCTTGGATACCATCCGCCCCTGCCTCCAAGGCATTTTCCAAGGCACTTTCATAACTTCTGATCATCATCTCGGGGAATCCCCAGCCTGTATGATATTTAAAAGTTAATGGCAGCATTGCGTTCAACAACGATACACCGATTTTAATTTCGTTCGGCATAATGACGATTCCCCCTTTACAAAATTTTGATATCGAAATCAAGCCTCAATTACTTGAGACCACTACTATATAATATATATTTGCTTTAGTCAAGAGTAGCTTTGAGCCTTCGGACACCTGCGGATGAAGCTTCTTCTTTTGTAATTTTAAACTTACCAAGATTGCCCGTTCGAGCCACATGTGGCCCGCCACACATCTCGCGAGAGAAATCTCCAATCGAATATACTTTGACCTTTTCACCATATTTTGAATCAAATACACCCATTGCTCCAGTTGCCCTAGCCTCGTCAATACTCATCTCAGACAATTCAACAATCAAATCTTTCCCAATCTGCTCATTAACCAACTCTTCAACCTGTTTGATCTGTTCAGTCGTCATTTTTTCGGGATAAGAAAAATCAAAACGCAACCTCTCGGGAGTAATGTTGGATCCTTTTTGATAAACACCATCGCCCAAGACCAAACGCAAAGCCGCCAACATCAAGTGAGCCGCAGTGTGCAATCGAGTTGTCTCCTCGCCAGCATCGGCCAATCCCCCCTTGAACATTCCTGCTGAGGCAGTGCGAGAAAGCTGTTTGTGCTCCTCGAGTAAATTATCGTATTGCTTGATTGCTTCAGCATTAATTTCCAGACCACGCTCTCTGGCTTCTTCAAGCGATACTTCTAGCGGCAAGCCAAATGATTGAAATAAATCAAAGAGATCCTTACCACTCAACTGCGCTTTTGATTGCAAAACTTTCAAGCCGCTTGTCAGCGTACGTCTAAATTTATTTTCCTCTTTTTCAAGCTCAGAAAGAATCATCTTCGTATCAAAATCATAAACTCCGCTGTATATTCCAAAGACTTTCTCTGCTATTTGAGCCACAAAATCTTGTTCAATACCAAGCTGCTGGCCCTTCACGATTGCTCGCCTAATCAAGCGACGAACGATATAACCACGCTCTTTGTTTGAGGGCATGACGCCGTCATTAACGGCAAAGACAGCTGCGCGAAGATGATCAGCGATAATACGAAACTTTATTCGCACGTCTACCCAGCAATGTTGATCGTTCGCAATATATTCCTCATCTTTTTTGTCGCCATAGGACATATCTGTCAATGCTTCGATCTCAGCTATAATAGGGTGGAACAAATCAGTCTGATAATTGTCATCAGTATTATTCATCACTGCCAAAGTACGCTCGAGGCCCATACCAGTGTCAACATTTTTTTGATCAAGCAAGCCATATTTCCCGCTATCATCCTTGTAAAATTGCATAAAAACATTATTCCAAATCTCCACCCATCTAGGATCGCTCTCGGTTTCCTGATAATTCGTTGGTGCTTTCTCACTGCCTGTCCAGATAAACATCTCTGTGTCAGGCCCACAAGGACCAGTCTGCCCAGCCGGGCCCCACCAGTTGTTTTTCTTTGGCAAACGAGCAATTCTCTCCGCTTTGACCCCCAGACTCAGCCACAAATTGTACGAAATATCATCAAAATCCGCATCCTTGTCCCCAGCAAACACTGAAAATGCCAATCGCTCAAGCGGGATATTGAGATACTCTTTACCCGTCAAGAATTCAAAGCTCCATCGGATAGAATCTTCTTTAAAATAATCCCCGAGTGACCAATTGCCAAGCATCTCAAAAAAGGTATGATGCACCTTATCGCCCACTTCATCGATATCATCTGTCCGGATGCATTTTTGAGCGCTAGTCAGACGCTTTCCGCTAGAATGGCTCTCCCCCATTAGATAAGGCACCAGTGGTTGCATACCTGCCGTCGTAAAAAGCACGGTCGGATCATTCTCCGGCACCAATGATGCAGAATCAATAACGCTATGCCCCTTTTTCTCAAAAAATTCTAAATATTTGTTTCTTAATCTCTTGCTATCCATTTGTTTTATACTTTAATTATATTTTCACCAATGATCGATTCCCCTTACTTTCCTTCAAAAATCCCTGAAAAATTAGAGAATATTTGAGTCCAGATATAGCCTCTGATCTGAGAATTGTCTACTTTGGTGTTTTGCAATTGGACCGGTGACGCAATCCCGAGCTCTGTGCCATACATTTGAGAATAAATTGTCTGATAATTTTTGACCTTACGGACATAATTAATCGTCTCACTCTTGGAATTGCTACCGATTAACTTTTCAAAAATATTCTGTCGCACCCAATTGTCAACCGTTCCAGATCCAGCGTTATAGCCAGCAAGAGCTTTGTCCAGATTGCCTTCATAGTCAGCAAGTAAATCACGCAAATGTGCCGACCCAAATTCAATTGAAGTCTCAGGGTCATATATATCATACTTCGGCCAATGACCAGTCTCTTTGGCCATCATAGCTGCCGTACTAGGCATAAATTGCATCAGCCCTTGCGCCCCGACAGGTGAAACAGCGCGCGGATTAAATCGACTTTCCTGCATTATCACCGCAGCGACTAAGGCTGGGTCAACATCATATTGAGTCGAATATTTCTTGATCAAATCAGTGTACTTCAATGGATAGACTTCATCAGCCAAGAAATTCGGCACAATAAAATATATTGCGAGTGCAAAAACACCCGATAATATCAGATAGGAGGTAAATTTGAATTTTTTTCTATTCATCCAATCCTTGCCTTAATCATATCTACCACAATTCTAGCACAATTATAAAAAAAAATGAACCCAAGACCAACGACGACTGGCAAATTATTAAAATTCAAAGTATCAAATATAGATTAATACGAAATACGAAAAATACTAAATTTACGAAAATAATATAAGGTATTAAATTAATAATATTAAATCTACGCTCGCTGTCATCTCGAGCAGAATGAAATGGAGTCGAGAGATCTTAGTTATTATTATTCATTATTAGATTTCTCCGCCCCCGATAGCTCATCGGGGAGTCGATATGACAAGAGAAAAAGGCTTTCTCGATGCGCTCGCGCTTGTGACGGGATCCCCAAATCAAGTTCGAGGATAGCACCCCTCATTTTTTAAATTTTAAATTTTAAATTGCTTTTGCCCATTTTCGCCATTTCTGGATTGAAAATGTGTAAGCTGGATTATTAACCTAAATTACTTCTGTTGATTTTTGAAATCAAAGTATGAAAATATCACAAGATAAAAAGATACTCCAATTAGCGGCAACATAACAAAAAAGATTGCATATTGCCCTGCTAGCACGCCAAACAAAGACAAAAGGGCCGCTATCTTGTAAACGCGACCACCTACCCGATGCGTGTCATTCCATACTTTTTCGCTCGAAAGCGTCCATGGTGTCCGAATCCCAATAAACCAATTCATCTTTGCCCTCTCTACCAAGACACCCAAAGAGTAAATAAAAAAGGCAAAACCAATCGAGAAAAATCTCATTATGTCGTATTTGTATCCCAAGTTCCACGAGATAGTGAAGAGATAAACGCCAAACATAAAGACAAAAAAAATATTAATAAAATTATCGAAAGAGCCACGAAAATCTTTCAGATTCTGCTTTTTGGGATCTATCGACGGCAAAATTTGGAAGAGCAAATAGAGAAATACCAATATAAAAGGCACAAGGAAAATCCCCCAAAATTTTTGCATATACCCATCAGCCACTCCTGACTCGTTCCAATGGGAAACTATTTGGGATGGCATCTGCGGATAGAAATATGCACCAATCGCAAATGAAAGCACGATTACAAACAACGGAAATAAACGTTTAATACTCATATTGGGCTCCTTTTTCTAGCAAAATTACTCTTAATCATCATCGATATTCTACTCTTTGTTCAGAATTAATAAAATAACTATGCTTCCATGCGAACCAAAAAAATCATTTTTCCACTCCCCAATTGATTTTTTCATCAATCTGCGATAATATATGTCAATCAGAAGTACAAGGAGCACAAGAAAATGCATCGTATTTTTTCAGCATTAGTCAACAGACTAAAACACACTTTTCGACTGCTATTTGTGGACAATAAATGCCCAAAATGCATCAACGGGACCATCATCACGGCCACCGTCAACCGACCGAATACCTTCGCCGGGATTGAAATTCCCAACGACTTCAGCACGATCAAGCGTCACTGCAATCAATGCGACTACAATCAGTAATCGCGACCATCCATCATCAATTCCCCCAAAGCACAGCTTCGGGGGAATTTTATTTTAATCAGACTACTGTAGAATCTTATAGAAAATATCTTTTGATTATTCAGTCAATTATTTTTTTGAATCTTCTCTTGTCCATTTTTTGATATAACTATCATGATCTTGTTTTGACATATCCCAGATGAGATTAAACACTAGGCGAAATGTTTGGGCAATGTCTTTATTCTCTATAACTGTAGTTACAATACTGTCGCGCAAAGAAACAATAGCAACATTATTACCCCAGATATCAATTTGTGCTGGTAAAGTAAATTTGTTTGGATTAATCAATCGTCGTTCGAAAAGGTGCTCCTTGTCTTTTGTGAAGTAATTTTCTCTTGCTTTTTCATTTGCTGGTGTTAGTGCGCGGACATTTATACCGAGCTCAATTCTTTTGGCCCGATGCGCACGAAGGATTTGTGCATATTCATCATTTTTAATATCATAAACTGACCGAAAAAGGAGAATTTCTTTCTTTTTTGATTTGTAAATCAGTTCGTGAACATCCTTCAATCCTTCGAGACCATTTTTAGTATAGATTGATGGCTGATTGTAAAGAAGATTAAAATAATGAAAAAGAGACGGAATAATATCTTGAACTTGGGAGTATGACTCAAGATAAAACTGTTTTTGCTTATCAACAAATTCCAGAAGTTTATAGGGATTGCATGGTCTAAATTCAATCTTACTGCCCTTGATAGTTTGCTCAATTATACCTTTATCACGTAAGGAATAGAGGATGTTATAAAGATCACCGCGTTTGTAGGGTAGCAATTTTAGAAGTGGTCCTATACCGACTTGGCCATTTTTTAATAAGATTTCATAGACAGTTGACTCTTTTGAGGATAGGCCGACATTAGTGAGAGTGTCAATATGTTCTAAATTTTCATTTGAAAAGTTTTTTTCCATATAACAAATATACTGAAAATAACGTTAATTGTCAATAATATTTGATAAAAATATATTATGTATTGTATTTATAAACAAATAAATTGGCTCTAGAACTAAATAAAAATTATATTTTATAGCAAAAAAATTTATATTAATCCTGATAAATATATCAATATCTGTTGACAATAAGTATTTGTCTTGTTATAATGCGGAGTCACATTAGAAAGTGACCAAGTACATTTACAACTTGTATATGGAATGTGAGCGGACAAGAAACAAGTACTTCCTTCGGTAATATATAAAATTTTAGCCGTTTAAAGGTTTAAAAAGTATTTTGTTCCTTGTCCCTCACAATATTGTTTCTCTCTATATAGGTGAATTTACCTACTAGAGGGATGCAAACTCCCGAGGGATGAGATATTCCTTTGGTGTTTAACATAGGGTGATATGCAGTATGAAATAATGTTTTGTTAGATATTCTTGGAGAATTTACAAGCTCCTATAGTGAATATTAATATACGTTAATAAAGGACTGTCAAAAGCGAAACAGGGATCACTCGACTGAGTAAGCACCGTGATGTCATAGCAGTAGGACAAGCACTGAAGTCGTAAAAGTAGGTGTCTTGAAATTAGCCGAATGTATGACGGAACCACTATCAAGAAAAGTGGCCAATTTAACAGTTACGCTCGTTTATCTGGTAAAAAACGAGCATTCCGACAACCTCCCGAATCGCAATTGCGATTCGGGGCGTCTCGGAGCCCTACCAATGACCGAGTTTATGCTCGCGAGGTAGCTCTAGGGAAAGATTTACTCGACCAGCGGTAACTTTCCGACATGCTGTAACTTTCCAGCATAACGTCTGGCGGGTTGAGGTAACCCAGTTTTACCTCTGACCATGGATATCAACAATGATCCATGGCGCGCTGTTCAGAGCGTGTTGTGCCCCTGGCTAGCCTGATCGATGGGACGGGGTTTTTAAAACAATCGCCAATATTATTTGGCGTTTCCGATAGCCTCTCCATGGCAAAAAGATGCCATGGAGGTGTCTCGGAGAATCAGACCAAAGGGAGAATACTGCAATGATGAATACAAAGAAATTGGCCATTACTGTGTTGGTGATTCTGGCCATCACCTTCGTCACCTATGCCGGATATTTTCTCTGGCACTCACTGATCGACTCACAAAACTTCGTCTTTGACGGTGTAACCAAGCACACTGAGGCAGGCGATGTGGTCATGATCAGGAGCGGATTCCCCGGCTCCAAACAGCCCGTTCTCTGGCAGGATGGAAAATATATTTATGAGTATCCAAGCATGGAAGATGCGATTCTCGTAGATATGAAATCATCCAGTGATCACACAATAGCCAGAAACATCTCCTGTCCGCTAGAGGTTAGCCGGGTAGTCTGGACATCGCCGTTCAAATGGCATGTCGAGACGACCCCCGTAGTCGGCGCACTCCTGACCGACATCGACGGACGACAAACTCTCTTCGTTTGGGAGAAATAACATGCGAGTTTTAGCTTGTTCTCGACAAAAACAGGCCGCGCCAGCGAATTGGCTGGTCCCCGGTGCTCTTAATCCCGGCGGATTGATACCCGATAATTATCACCCCCGACAGCCGTCCGGATACAAATAGTATCAGGACTGTCTCGGAGGAGAGAATGAGGCTGATAGTCACAGATACTTTGAGGGTATTTATATTACTCGGGTAACTGATTGACTATAGGTAAAAGTCGATCGAGGGATGAAACCTTTGACGATAATGGCATTCGGTATGCAAAGAACCACCTAGCGGAGAATTGGCTGGACTATTTATAAAGAAGCAGGGATGCTTTTTAAAATATGTACCCAATTCCAGATGTGGAACCGACTTGAAACAATGGATCGACAGGGCATTTGTTTAATATTAAACAAATGTGTAAATCCATCTCATTCTCTCTCAAATATGTACGGTAGAACCTGTCACAAACCAATTGGTTTGTGGCCAACCTTGAGCCACTAAAATTGTTTGGTGGCTAGAGTGTTGAAAATACAATTTCATATTGCATTCTGACAGCATCCGCTGTCCCGTTCATCCGAGGAGGATACGACCATTCCTAACACACAACAAACCGAAGAAATGTTCCAGTTCCACATCAATACGATTATCGAAGAGGGGCTAGACAATAAGAGCGCTTACTATCTTTTCTGTGATGCGCTTGACTTTATGTCAGGTTTCAGTGCAGAAGAAGCGAGTGAATACTCTCGTCGAGGTCGCCAAGCTTTCCTCGACAATGGACGTGACCTGACCACTGAAGAGAAGACTGAGGTGCTAGACAGCTGTTTGCTTTGCTGTAGTACCGAAGTATTCTTGGCAATCGGCCAAGCACTCGAAGTCTCGGAAGAGATTTGGCGTGAAGCCATTCATCGAGTGATTATATCTATTGAAGATGGTAGTTTCACCTGCTCTGAGGATAATATCCTCTTAGTCAAAGAAGCTGCCGTGCGCACCCTGCCAGATTTTGGTCCCGAAGCTCTCGCTGGCTGTATTGTTCAATCCGCCATCACTTGTGATGAGGAATGGAAATATGGCGCAGGAGCGACAAGGGTAAATGAGCTTTTAGAGTTGCTCGGACTAGACTTTTACAGTCTGGCCAAGGCCACCGAGAAAGTGATGCCCAAATCAGAGGATGCGGAACTACTACTCACGAGTATGTATCTTGAGACTGTTATCGATGGATACTCACTCGGTGCCGCCGTTTACGATCTTGTCAACGATCACAACCTTGCGGATTCTCACTGGTTTAGCTTTGAGAATCTCAAGAAGCACCTAGAGATGGAAATCTACGATCGCGATTCGGATTTTTCATTCTTGATGCAAAAGGATGCGGGAAAATTTGCTAAGTATTTGAAAACTAGCAGATTCATCGATCCTGATTATGCCCCAAGAACGAAAAAGAATATTGAGATTGCCAGATATCTACTCGAAGAATGTGATTGCGACATTGAAGTAAATCGGCGGGTGCTGCGCAATGCCGGGTTTAGCTTGGATGAGCTTGCCCGTTAGAAAGGAGGGAATATGAGATTACCACGACCGCCCTAAACCATATCAGGTTTGGGGCCAACCTCGAGCCATTGAATATTTCGATGATTAGAGTGTTGGAGCCTAGGAGGAACACAAATGGAAAAAGAATTCAACCGACTCTACAACATTAAAGCGCTCACGTTTCAAAGGATTGAATAACGAGCGTTTTGCCCCAATCAAAAGCCTTTTTATTCTTCAGCTCCTTAGGACTTAAAGGCTAAGGAATATTATTCATAGTTAGTTCTCTCCCCAAAAGAACATGATCGAACAATAAGTGCGCATTTAATCATTAGCAAGGTGAGAACTTGGAATAAGCTTTAAGGTTATTGATTAAAATAAATAAATGGCAACAAATTATTAAATCCAGAACCCTATATTGCGTTTGATCCGCTTATTGTTGTGATTGGTCTACTTTGCACTATATAAAATTTCTCGTTTTCAAAAGCCCATTCAATATCGCAAGGAAAGCCGTAGTGTTTTTCAATATTCAAGCAAATTTTTGCTAATTCAACTATTTTTTTCTCACTTAATTTCTGCATTCCAATTTGATCAATTGGCACCTCTATCTCAATTGTGCCACTGTCGCTTCTAACAATCATCGTATCCTGATCTGAAATGTAAGTATCTTCAATTGTAAAATCTGTCTTATTTATCACATAGTTATCAGGTGTAATCATACCGCCGACAATAGCTTCACCAAGCCCAAAACCAGCCTCAATCACCATCTGATTTCTATCCTCGGTCACTGGATGAACGGTAAAAGTTATCCCTGATACCTCAGACTGGACCATCTTCTGTACCACCACAGCCACAGAGACCTTCTCTGTGTGCATTTCTTTCTCAATACGGTAAAATATCGCTCTGGGAGTGAAAAGTGATGCCCAACAACTTTTGATGTTTTCCAGCAAAGTTGCTTCTGTAGTATTGAGATAACTTTCCAGTTCCCCTGCCCACGAAGCGCTGCTGCCATCTTCCGCTGTGGCGCTTGAACGAACGGCCACAAACTTAGCATCTAGCTTTGCGAAATCGGCCCTAATCTCTCCAGCAATATCCGCAGGAATCTCTGCACTCAAAATCATACTCGTAATCTTCTCAGATACTCTCTCGACTGAATTCATATCCTTATAATTCACTGATTTTAACTCAGCTTCAATTTCGATATGCAGCTTGCTCTCAGTCAGAAACTGCTCAAAAGCATCTGCAAGTATCACAAACCCTGGTGGCACTGGAATGCCTGCTTGCGTCATTTCTCCAAGAGATGCGCCCTTGCCACCAGCAATACTCGCATCATTCTTGCCCAATTGTGTAAAATTTCTAATAAATTCCATCTTAAGCCTTTTTTGTTATTGTAACTTTCCCGTGAGAAGCATCAACCATTATGATATCTCCGTCTTTTAATACCTTTGTGGCATTTTTCGTCCCAATAATACAAGGTATTTTCATCTCGCGAGCAATAATAGCAGCATGGCAAAGGATGCCACCTTCGTCGGTTATAATAGCCGAAACCTTATTCAAATATGGCACATACTTCGGATTTGTCCCGTGAGTGACCAGAACCCCACCAAAGTTAGCCTTTTCCAATAATTTCGGCAATTCATCCACACTCCGAATTATTATCGCTCTACCCTTTGCCATACCAGAAAAAGCAACTTGCCCAGAAATAGTTTGGTCTATATTGTGATATCCAGGGTTGATATTTTTTATCCAATCATCAACCTGACGGCCAGAATGCATAGAAAAACAACCCGGCTCCCAAACTTGGATGAAGCCATACTTTCGGTTTTGAATTTTTTCCTGCATTGCCTGACGATTTTCTCGAAGCAAATCAACGATTTCTATTGGGATCAGGTACATGAGCTCTTTGGCAGAGATATTACACCGTTTAGCGATTGATTCGAGTAAATTTAGAATAAGATAACTTGAATAATAGAAAGATTCAATTCTGAAACTGCGAAACCAAATGCTTTTCTGAATTGTATCTATCAGCGTCAATACAGATTCATCTTCAATTTTATCATAGTAACTATTGAATACCTCGCTGGTCGTTGTCTCAATTATTTCTTTCTGGGAAAAATATTCAATCGGAAGATAATCCAGAGTCATAAGCGTGTCAGACATCCAGCGATATTTCTGCCAATGTTTTTCCAAATCATTACTATCTTTAATCTTCGAGCGCTCTCTGAGCTCCTCTGCTTGCGCAGAAGGATATATGGGAGAAGTAAGCGTAGCAAAAGCACCAGGATCATCAGGGAATATTTTTGACAGATCATTTTTTAATCTTGTCTCAAGGTCAGCTTCGACCAAAAGTGGCAAATTTAACCATGGGTCGATTGTTTGACGACTTACTATATATCGCTCAAGCGCATCGGCCATTTCCTCGTTTGTTTTATTACTCCACTCTTGCGTCTGTATTTCTTGCCAGACCTTAAGGGCTTTATCATGACTTATCTGATAAGCCTCAATTATTTTCAATAGAAATTTTGGATCTTTCTCCATTGTGCCAACAAGCCATTTTCTAATATGCTGGAATTCTACCTCTGGACAAGCTCCCCAGCCATCGATCGTCAGCCAATTTTGCGCATTACTTTCCAAATCGGTCAAAGGAATTTTCTTCGTCACCAAACTATCAATCGAAATCCGATTAAAAAATGGGCTCCTTTTTCTTTGATTAAAATAATGCCACTCAATTTTTTTAACTTTTATAAGATTTTTATTTTCCATAATCCTCCACTAGCATCTCTAAACGATCGCCATATTTCAATTTTGGCCCGTATTGATCACTCATTAATGTGATTGGTTCCATTTCTTTAATCATAGAGCCGCCAACCTTGCTCAATCCTTCCATATCAACTTTTCTATTATTTGCGAGGTAAATAGCCAAAGCATCTAAATTCCAACTATGGCCTATAGCACCAATGATTAGTGGTCGTTCGGGCACATATTTTCCAGCAAAATTTGCCAATTTTTGAATACCATCGATATGTTCTTCGGCGACCTGAGTGGGATTTGGTCCTTCTAAATCGCCCAAATGACCCTCATTTTTAATCCAATCCTCTAGACCCGCTTGTTCATTCTTGTTGTTTCTAGCTAACACATCAATCAAATATTTTGTGGGTTTACCTTTTTTATCCATCCATCGGTCTGGCCCCAGAGCAAAACCCCTAATAAATAAAGGAGCAGAAATGACAAATTTTTTGTCCGGTTGTTCATTTAGCTTAGAAATAATTGTTTTAATCATTTCATTGTAAGTAAGCTTAGGGTCAGCAAAGTCTTCTTCCGTGATTACAGAAATACCTAACTCTTCATCTTGAGAGACAATAGTTTTCATTTCATTAGCCATTACCCGCATACTGGATTTCGCCCTAATCTGTTCAGAGGTCGGGCTCAAAAGAAGAACTGATGTTTCTGGTGCGTTTTTCAATAAACCAAGCCATTCATGCGCCTGTTGCCGAGCCAATTCAACCCCATTTTCTGAGATACCTTTAAACTCTTCTGAAGCTAAATCCTCAACCGTGGGCTTAATACCGTGCCGCGCGACAATAAAATCTTCATTAAAATCAATTGGTCCATATTCGCTCATAAAACCTCATAAAATTTAGATTGACTGCATTCAGCTATGTTTAAAATTTTTATTATTATTTGCGTTTAGTATAATACTTTTTTAAAAAAGAAAAAAGCGCTTTAAGACTAAGCGCTTTTTTCTTGGTACCCGGAGCCGGAGTCGAACCGGCACGCCAATAGGCACAGCATTTTAAGTGCTGAGTGTCTACCATTCCACCATCCGGGCATATTTATTTTTTAATGTTTCGCCCCCTGTAATTCGGTCTCAAACTATGACAATTCGGACATGAGCATGGATTCTGAATTATGAATTACTGATTCAAATTAGACAATTTTCCATTGATTGTTTAATTTTTCAAATTTGCCCTCGATTGTAAACCCCGCTGCCTTCTTGTGACCTCCGCCACCCAATATATTTGCCAATATCGAGATGTCGATACTGTCGCTTTCAGTCCTCAGGCTACCCCGTATTTTACCATCAAAAGTCTCGTAAAGCAACAGGGCAATTTTGGATTCCGGCACAGTATTGAGGAGATTGACAAGCCCTGCTACGTCGTCCTCAGTAGCCTCTGCATTGCTGATGTCGGTCAATGTCAAGATTGAATAAGAAATGCCCTCAGCGCTGACCCTGAGGCGATCTAGCGCTATACCCCACAGCTTCAACATTGCCACCGTGTGAGAAATCGCCGTATTTTCCGATATTTTCTTAAGCTTTGCCCCTTTTTTCAATAGATTTGAGGCTGCATTTAGTACACTTATGCTTGTATTGGAGTGTCGAAATCCGCCAGTGTCATTGTGCAACCCAGTCAAAAGCGCCGTCGCTATCCTGCTATTAATTTCTACCTGCATATTTTCAATAATTTCTAGCAATATTTCACAGGTTGAAGAATAATTCTCATTCACCAAATTTAAATTTGCGATTTTCCAGATATCGTTACGCTGATGATGATCAATATTTACTATAATTGCTCCTTTTTTCTGCGCCATCAAAATTTCAGCGGAAAATCCAGTTCGCCTCATATCGCCATTATCTAGCAAGATAATAACTTCAGGTACTTCAGAGGGAAAGATTGATGATATCAATTCAACTCCTTCCAGAAAATGATACACTGTTGGAATTTTATCCTTTAGCAACATCGAAACAGTCCGTTTTGAACGGGAAAGAACGGCATTAAAAGCCAAAAGGGACCCTATCGAGTCCCCATCCGGCTTTTCATGACCTATCAAAAGAAAATTTTCATTTTCATCAATAATTTTTTCTAACTTTTCGAAATTTTCCATTTATTGGAGTTTTTATTATTATCCAGGAAATTTTGTAGCTAACATGCCTTGAGGACAAATAGTGCTCTCTGCTCATCTGGCAAATCAGATTTTTTGATCTTAAGTACATCAAATTCGCCATCAGCAACTCCCTCACTTTTTTTGAACTCTTCGATGTCGGTATAAAGCATTGGGATCACCACGCGAGGATCAATTTTGGAGAGAATATTCAAAGCCTTCTTGAGCTCGATTGTATTCTCAGCACCAAGTGGCAAGAAAAGAATATCGACATTGCCTATCTGCTTTGTCTCCTCCTCATTGAGATCACGGCTCAAATGCCCCAAGAAACACAGCGTCATTTCCTCGGCATGGATAGTATAGATAATATTTTGATCATCAGGGATGGCAAAAACTGAAATTCCCCTCTTCTCATACTCTCCCGGGCCAGGTAAGACAAAATCGTCTATCGAGACTCGAGATCCAAGCTTCAAAATAGTATCCTTCAGCTTAATATCGAAATTATCACTTCCTCTATATTGGATCTGCATATTGTCCCTTTTATATCAAATTACTGCTTAGGCTTTAACTTTTTTGGACTTTTTTGGCTTCTCTACCTCGCCCTCCGAAGTATCCTCTTTTGTCTTCTTTTTGGCCACTTTTTTCTCTTCGACTTTTACTTCTTCAGAGTCAACAACTTTTGCAACATCTTCATTTTCGGTTGCTACTTCCTTCTTTGATGTTTTCTTTTTCTCTGGAGTATCTTCTTTGGCTTCTTTGCGAAGGCTCAGCCCAAGTCTGTGATTTTCTGGCTCGATAGAGATAATTTTGAAATTATATTTCTTGCCTAGGTCAACAATTTGGCTTGGATCAACGACATGATCGGTAGAAAGCTCTGAGATATGGACCAATCCATCGATTTCTTCATCGAGAGAGACAAAGGCACCAAATGGTGTAATTTTGGTGATTTCACCACTAACATCATCGCCAACTTTGTATTTTGATGCAGCGCTGACCCATGGGTCAGAAAGCAATCTCTTGATTGAAAGTGAGACTCTGCCCTCTTCGATCGAAAGAATCATTGCCTCGATCTCTTCGCCGACTTTGAAAATTTTGTTGAGCTCAGAGACACGGCTCCAAGAAACCTCGGAAATATGGACAAGAGCTTCAATTTGAGGATCGATGCTGACAAATAGTCCGAAATCGACAATACCAGTGATGCGACCCTTGGCCTTGTCACCAACATGGAATTTATCAATTTTTGATCGAACTTCACCGGCATTAACGGCTTTTTCGGAGAAGATTAATTTGTTATTTTCCTTATCGCAAGCGATAACTTTGACGCTCAATTCCTGACCGATGAGCTGTCTCAAGCGATTTAGAATCTCATCTTTATCACCGCCAGAAACACGTGGATAATTTGTTGGGGAAAGCTGTGAAACTGGCAAGAAAGCCTGAATACCACCAACCTCTGTCATCAGACCACCCTTGTTGGCATCAGCAATTTTGATAATAGTCGCGTCCCCAGATTTGAATTTCTCCTCCATTTCAAGCCAATATTTCTCTCTATCAGCTCTCTTGAGAGACAAAACAACATTGCCCTCTTCGTTTTCCATTGATATCACAGTAGCTAGAACTTTGTCACCGATTTTCATACCAGATTTGGAGGTGATCTCTTTCTCAGGGATAAAACCAAGGGACTGCCCAGCAACATCAACCCAGATACGATTTCCACCAATAGCCAAGATAGTAGCTTCTACCATATCGGCTTCGGCAAATGGTAGCAGATTGTCGCCCAATTCGGCGATCAAGCTTTCCATTGTGTCTTGCTTTGGCGTTGTATCAACAACTTCTGCTTCAGCTACTTGTTCGACTCCCTCAACTTTTTCTTTGTTCTCTTCGGTCATTTTAATTATAATCCTTTCTAAGATTTCCACGTTCCGCACATTTACGCACCTTAATTATAAAATATTAAATTTGTGGTTAACTTTATCTCTTCTTTTTTGGCAGGTATTTTTGATATATTTCTTCGTTTTTAACCCGAGTTAAATGTTTTGGTGCATGAACCAATAGCCAATAAGTGCCAATGCCAATCCAAATCAACAGCATCAAAGCTATCATCGATAGAAAAAATCTCGAACCGAGCCAAACCAAACCCTCATGTCGAGCAAGCAAATATATCAAACCCAACACTCCCCCAATCAAACATGGCAACTGAAATCTTCCATATATTTTCTTAAGTGATTTCGGCTGGATCAACAGATAGACGTAAGCCAAAATCAGAATAATAAAGAAAACTAACAAGAAAATTGTCAATCGACTTTGAGCCGGCGGAATACTGTCAAATAAATATGCTCGAGAGAAAATGTATTGAATATTCATGTATATTTGAAATTATTTGAAAAAAGTTCGAATAAATATATTTGGTGCGACGCTAAGCGTCGCTTACATCACGCTAAGCGTGGTGGGCGAAAGAGGACTTGAACCTCCACGGGATTGCTCCCACAGCCACCTCAAGGCTGCGTGTATACCAATTTCACCATCCGCCCAAATTTTTCAAAGTGACCCAGCATCCACAGATTTAAAGTGGCCTGCCATCCGTAGCTTTAGCGAAGGATGGTGCGCGCTGAGGGACTCGAACCCCCGACCCTCTCGGTGTAAACGAGATGCTCTAACCAACTGAGCTAAGCGCGCATAAATTTATTCGCTATTACTACTTTTAAAACAAAAAACTTGAGAGCTAACTCAAGTATCCTACAATGAATATTTAAGCTAGTTTAATAATTATTTGTTAAATCAATATTACCAGAAAAAAAGTCCATTGTCAAAAAGAATTTGCTTTTTGCTTAACCAATAGATCAGGAGATGCTCACCTCTGCCTTCAGCTCAAGATGCTCGATTCTCTTTTCATGATTATTGAAAATTCCTAGGAATTCATTATTGGTTTCAATCAAATCATCAATATCGCGTCGGATTGTCGAAATCTCCTTCATCAATTTCGTCTCTGATTTTTCAACCGCAAAATCAACAATATCTTTGACTTCCTCAATAATACCTACCTTTTGCTCCTTCAATAGAGTCTTCATCGCAGCAAGATTGCCCTCATCAAGAATCTTTACTTCGGTGATTATTTCAGACTTTTGATCCTTCAATAGCGCTCTCATCGCAGCGATACTTCCTTCATCAAGAGTCTTTACTTCGGTGAGTATTTCAGACTTTTGTTCCTTCAATAACTGTCTTATTGCATTTAAATCTTTACCATCAAGTGCCATCTCTACCTCTTTTATTACTTCGTTTACCAAGTATAGTCCGACGTCATTCAAAAAACAATCTCTTTGCATTGGCATTTATGCCTCGCAAACTTGCTATGATATCCTCAACCAAAATAACCCTTTACCCAACTAAATATTTTACAAAAAACATTATTTGGCACTTACCATCGATATTTATCGATCAGATCTCGATAAACCTTGGCGCTCTTTCTGGGCTTGCGATCACGAGTAAAAAGCCCAAATTTTGCCGTATAACCATTGGCCCACTCAAAATTATCCATCAATGTCCAATGAAAATAGCCGCGAACATCTGCACCTTTCCTGATTGCCTTTTCGAGATAATGAAAAGCATCTTTGAGAAACTTCGGTCGGTGCACGTCTCCAGCATCCGCAACCCCATTTTCGGTAATATAGATTGGTTTGCGCCAGATCTGATTTTGTCGTATCGCCGTGTACAATCCGTCCTGAACAATACCCCAACCGATATCATTTATACGTTCACCAATAAAGGCGAATCTTGGCTTATTGGAACCGACATGAACTTTGAAATAATAATTAATACCCAAAAAATCAGTATGATTTGAAATCGGCGCAATAAATGAAATTGTGGCAAGATAATTAATAATACGAACAAAAGTCTTGTCAAAAAAATTATCATTGGCTGGTTCAAAAATTGCAATGTTTTCGACCACCCCTACAGGATTTGATACCACGCTCCGAAGTTTCTTGTAGGCCAAAATATGCGCTTTGTTCAAATTGCGACCAATCTTCAAAGCTGTCAAGAAATTTTTCTTACCGGGGCAATGCACTCCATAAAGAAAACCGGAAAGAGCATATGTCTGCGGCTCATTGATAGTCGCCCAAAGATCGACTACATCGCCCAATTCGCGACCGATAAATTCACAATAATTTGCAAAGAGTTTGCCTGTTTTGGCATTGAGGAATCCCCCGGTTGTAGCAACCCATTTCGGCAACGCAAAATGAAACAAAGTTACCATCGTTTTGATGTTTTTTCGTTTCAGTTCAATTAATATTTGACGGTAGTGTTCGACTGCTTCTTGATCAAATTCACCTCTATTGGGCTCGATTCTTGACCATTCTATCGAAAATCGATACGCATTCTGATGGGTACTTTCCAGCATCTCTATATCTTCTCGCCATTTGTTCCAACTATCGTTTGCCACTTCTGATGTCGAACCATCGACAATTCGACCAGGAAATTGCTCCCAGTCGCACCAATCACTATTAATATTTTTGCCTTCTATTTGATGTCCGGCAGTCGCGCTACCAAACAAAAAACCCTTTGGAAATTTCATACTATCTCTGATTTTTAATTTCATCAATTAAATCTTTTATTATTACCTGCCCCTTATCCCCCTCACCATATTTTCGAATAGATACCATGGCGGCTTCAATTTCCTTGTCTCCAATGATTAACATGTATGGAACTTTTTGAGTTTCAGCCTGACGAATTTTTTTACCAATCGATTCATTTCGGTCATCTAGCTCGACGCGAATATCGGAGTCGTTGAGCTCACTTTGAATTTTTCTTGCATAATCATTGTGCTTTTCGGAGATTGGGATAATATCTGCCTGAATTGGTGCAAGCCAGACAGGAAATGCGCCACCAAAGTGTTCCGTCAAAATCCCTATCATTCGCTCAAAGGAGCCAAAAACAGCCGCGTGTATCAGGACTGGTGTCTGTTTCTGACCATTTTCATCAATATATTCACAGCCGAAACGACCAGGCAACTGAAAATCAAGCTGAATTGTCGCCAATTGCCAAGAACGGCCAAACGTATCCTTGATATTTACATCAATTTTCGGACCGTAAAATGCACCGTCACCGTCTTTGAGCTCGTAATCAATTTTTTCGATTGAGAGAACACTCTTCAGATCTGACTCTGCTTGATCCCAAGCCGAAATTTCTCCGATATAACCCTCCTTTGGCCGAGTTGACAAGAAAAACTCTGGGGTAATATTTAATTTCCCATAGAACTCTTTGACCATTTTCAGTAAATTGCCGATTTCCTGACTGACCTGATCTTCCTTGAGGAAAATATGCGAGTCATCCTGAGTAATTTCCTGTACGCGCAAGAGGCCGTTGAGCTCACCAGATTGCTCTTTGCGATGATTGTGTCCAATTTCCGTATAACGGATTGGCAGTTCTCGATATGATCGAGGCTTGGTCTGATAAATTTTAATATTAAAGGGGCAATCCATCGGTTTGAGCCCATAAATGTCATCACCGGATTCAAAAGTAAACATTCCATCTCGATAATGGTCCCAATGACCCGAAGTAATCCAAAGACTATTTTTGGCCAAAAGTGGCGTCTTGATCTCGACATAGCCATACTTTTTGCGAATTTTTTTACCTAATTGCTCAAGCTCATTCCAGATAAACATCCCTTTCTGATGCCAAAATGGCATACCGGGGGCTTCGGGATGAAAGGAGAAGAGATCCAATTCACGTCCAAGCTTCTTGTGGTCTCTCTTGGCAGCCTCAATCATCATTTGTTCATATTGATGAAGTTCTTCTTTATTCAAAAAGGCCAGACCATAAATTCGCTGCAACATTGGATTTTTTTCGCTTCCTCGCCAATAAGCACCTGCTGTCTTGTCCAATTTCCAGCCAATATTTCGTAACTCTTTGGTCGCTTCTACGTGAGGGCCCTTGCACATGTCGGCAAAGATTGTCTTCTCATTCTTTTGATCTCGAATATCATAAAAAGTTACCGAGTCCCCCTCAAGATCCATCGCAAGCTCGACTTTGTATTTTTGATCAACTTTACGCAAAAATTCAATGGCTCTATCCTTGGGCTCGATTCGACTCTCGAAGACACAATCGCAATTGATAATTCGCTTCATGATATCTGATAATATTTTTAAATCCTCTGGCGCAAGCGTACGGGGCAATTCAAAATCATAATAAAAACCATTTTCAATCGCCGGTCCAATGCCAAGCTTGGCTTCGGGGAACATTTCCATCACGGCCGCAGCCAAAACATGACTCATTGAGTGACGAACTAATTCGATATTTTTTTGATTATCATTCATTTTTATCCTTTATCCTATTATTTTATAACTAAGTTTAAAATAAAAAAAATCCTCTACTCGAGAGCTCACTTGTATTGTGGGCGGTTCCATCTCGATTTGGATCTTTATTTGCCCATTCGCTTGGGCTTGCGCTCATCTCCTCGGTTGGTGAATCCGAATCAAAGACAAGATAACTTTTCCCAATTATAAACCATAACACAATTCTTGGCAAGTTTTTTTATTTATTTGTTAATGAATAGTTAGCAGTTGGTGGTTTGCAGTTGGCAGTTAGTAGTTTGCGGTAAATAATGAATGCAGCTATCCAATAGTGCCACTTCATCTTAAAAAAATATTGTCTGAACGAAGTGAGTTTATTTTTTTATGAGTGTGGCGACCTCTATACCGTGCTAGGGGTTGGGGTTATAAGGGGTAAGGG
>JBAXQZ010000004.1:0-22929 GCA_037131475.1 bacterium
TTTTTTTCAAAGTGTTGAATTGTAGTTGGGGCAAAAGTGGTTGATAGACAGTCTCTATTCTTGGGGTGTTTTTTGATTTGTTGATTCATCTTACACACATTTAAAATATTACCCTTATTCTTCGACTTCCCGATGAGTATCGGGAGGGACCTGCCTGACGGTAGGCAGGGAAATCAAATAATGAATAATAATCACCAAGATCTCTCGGCTCCGTGGAATTTATCCTGAGCTTGCCGAATGGGCTCTGCTCGAGATGACAGACAGCATGCATTGTGTGGATTATATATGTTTTGTTTGGTTACTGACTTTTTGATTTGCAAATTAAAATATATTGTCATATTATATATGTACAATGATTTTAAATTATTCAAACATTATTGGCTCCAAGGTTGTCTTTTTTGATGATGGCAGAATCGTCGGCGAAGTTGAGGAAATTGTGATCGAAGCTGATACGATGGAACTCGCTGCAATAATATTGAAAAATCCAATCACACCATTTAGCAAGACTCGAATTGTTGCCAATGTTGATATTATCGGCATTGATCGAGGTGTAGTCGCGATTAAAAATGATGAGAGTATTACTCTACTCAAAGACTCGCCAAAGGTCAAAGAATGGATCAAACAGGGTTTTGCTGGCGTCAAGCAAAAGGTAATTACACGAAAGAAAGCGCTTGTCGGGATAGTCTACGACTACACACTCAATTGTGATACCTTTGTCATTAATACTTTTTTAACCAGAAATATGTTCATCGAGAAAATTGTGCCAATTACTTCTGTTGTCGAATACAAAAAGAAACTAATCATCATCAGAGATGAATTTGATCGTATGAGAATCATTCCCACGCAATCAATCGTTTAGATAGCAAATATTTTTTCATTATTCAGAAAAAGCTCCGTAATGGAGCTTTTTCTGAATATATCGCCCAAACTAAATTTACATCATTCCACCGTAAGGATTGCCGCCGCCCATTGGAGCTTCTTTCTTCTCCTCAGGCTTATCAGCTACGACTGCTTCAGTCGTCAGGACCAAGGCCGAGATTGAGGAGGCATTTTGCAAGGCACTTCGAGTGACTTTGGCCGGATCAATAATACCCATTTTGATCATATCACCATATTCGCCAGTCGCCGCGTTGTAGCCCTCACCAATCTTCATCGATTTGATCTTGTCGAGAATGACTGCCCCTTCGACGCCAGCATTATCTGCGATTTGCTTGATTGGTAATTCAACCGCTTTTTTGACCAGCTCGATGCCAAATTTTTCATCGCCGTTGCTTTCGATTGTGCTGAGATTTGCAGCTGCGTTGAGTAGAGCCACACCGCCACCTGCGACTATGCCCTCTGAAATCGCCGCTTTGGTTGCATGGACAGCATCCTCAACTTTGTATTTAATCTCTTTCATCTCTGTCTCAGTCGCAGCGCCAACTTTAATCACACCGACGCCACCAGCCAATTTGGCCATACGCTCATTGAGCTTCTCTTTGTCATAATCCGAGGTTGATTTGTCGATTTGCTTTTTGATTTGAGCCACACGTTCCTTGATGGCTTTGGAGGTGCCCTTGCCCTCTACGATGACGGTATGCTCTTTGTCTGACTCAATCTTACGAGCAGATCCGAGCATTTCAAGCTCAGTTTCTTCGAGTTTGTGACCTAGATCACTTGAAATTACCATACCGCCAGTCAATACCGCGATATCGGCGAGCATTTCCTTGCGTCGATCGCCAAAGCCAGGAGCTTTAACTGCCAATACATTTAATACGCCACGAAGCTTATTGACGACCAATGTAGCCAAAGCCTCGCCATCAACATCTTCAGCGATGATTACTACGTCCTTCTTGCCACTTTGAGCCATTTTTTCAAGGATAGGGAGTACTTCTTGTATTGAAGAAATTTTCTTGTCGGTAATGAGAATATAGGGGTTTTCTAGAGTTGCTTTCATCGAAGCAGTATCCGTAATCATATATTGGCTGATGTAGCCATTGTCAAATTGCATACCCTCGACAACATCTGTCTCCATGCCCATAGTATTGGACTCTTCGACGGTCACTACGCCATCTTTGCCAACCTTTTCCATGACTTCTGCAATCATCCCGCCGATAATAGCATCGCCAGAGGAAACGGTCGCAACTTGAGCAATCTCCTCTTTCTTGGAAATTTTCTTGGCGTTTTTCTTGATCGCCTCAACGATTTGAGTCGTTGCCTTCTCGATACCAGCTCGAATCAAGATTGGATTGGCGCCAGCGGCAACATATTTAATGCCTTCATTGATCATAGCTTGCGCCAAAATAGTCGCTGTGGTCGTGCCATCGCCTGCGACGTCGTTGGTCTTGGAGGCAACTTCTTTGACCAATTGTGCGCCCATATTTTCAAATTTGTCTTCAAGCTCGATCTCTTTGGCGATTGTCACACCATCATTAGTGATGGTAGGGCCGCCAAAACCTTTTTCGAGGACGACGCTGCGCCCCTTTGGTCCAAGTGTAACCTTGACCGTATTGGCCAAAATATTTACACCATCCTGAAGCTTCTTGCGAGCCTCATCAGAAAAACTAATCATCTTTGCCATAAAAAATCCTTTTTTTATTAATACGAAATACTAAATTTTACGAAATTTACGAAAATTATCCCAATTTTTGTAATTTTGGTGTTTGTATCCTAAAGGATGCCCAATATCTCTTCCTCTTTCATAATCTTGTACTCAGTGCCATCAATCTTGACCTCATCTCCTGCGTACTTGGAGTAAAGTACTTTGTCGCCCTTTTTGACTGAAAAGGTATGCGTCTTGCCCTCTTTGATTTTGCCATTGCCCAGGGCGATGACTTCGCCTTGTGCTGGCGCTTCTTTGGAGCTGTTGGGAATATAAATACCACTTTTGGTCTTCTCTTCAGCTGCGAGAGGCTTGATCAGGACGCGATCTCCCAATGGTTTGATCATATAATTCTCCTTTTTTATTATTTAATACAAATTGATAATTTGCCCAAGTCCTATTGGATTGTAAAGGAAACTTTACATTTTTGTCAAGACCTCGACCGTCATGAATACTTTTTGCAACAAAAAAGTGGCAACGACAAGGGGGAATGCGCTGCCACCACTGACATCTTACATTAAGCTTCACAAAAAAGTCAAGAAGGAAGAAAAAGGATAATTTAAAATTTAAAATTTAAAATTTAAAAAATGTTTTTTATTTCGGATTTGTTTTTTTGAATTTAAAAATATGGGGTGTCATCCCGTACTGTAAGCGTGAGATACGGGATCTTGTGCTCTTGTGTTATAGTAATTAAGATTTTTACCCCGATTGAGCTGTTTTCGGGGCCTGGTCTTGCGTTCGACTGTGCTCTCTTCGAGTCTGAGCGATGAGGGCCGCTCACCTCAGAGTCGATGACAGCATGGTAAAGTGGAATCGAATCCACAAGCTTTCATATAGGAATGACAAAATCATTATCTGTACTATTATCTGTTATCTGAGCGATCTGTATTCAGTATGTTATTCATTTTCGTAAATTTCGTATTTTTCGTATTTCGTATTGATTGAATTTGTTTGTGATTTCGGATTTGATATTTGATAATTTGATAATTTATTTGATAATTGAAAATTGATAATTTATAATTTATATACATTTCGTATTTAGCCTTCACTTCACTTCGGTGGATGAAAACGCATCTCTTGGCTGTTGTACACGATAAGGGATGGATGCTGCTGGGTGCGCGGATCACTCTCTATCTTGCGAATTTGAAGTTTACTTAAGTATGATTCAAATTTATCGCCCAATCCTCCGCCCAATATTTTCTCCATCAGCCAGTTGCATCCCTGAAATATTTGAGAGCAATGTATCGGGAAATACTCTTTGAGCAATTCTCGATGAGCTATATTTGGCTTTATATTAGTTTGCTCCAATAGTGAAGCATTTACCTCGAAGAAGCGTTCAAAGATATCCTTTGACCCACAAACAAGGATCGAGCTCGCATGACTATCGGCACAAAGTTGATTGATATCAATCCCCCGATTTGTCGGTAATTTGAGATAACTACTCGTCAGGAAATGATTGGGGCAGAATTTGCCAGCATGGCTTTTGGATTCATTGCTCGATCTTTTGGCACCAAGAATAATCAGTATTATGTTGACAAAGAATCTAGCAGTGAAAATCCGGCCATCTTTGGCCACAACCAAAATATCTATATCCGATTGACGCCTCGCCTTGCCACTGGCCAATGAGCCATTGAGCAGTATTGCTCGGACGAAGGGCAAATATTGAAGAAATTTTAGATAAAATCTTGCTCTTTTAAGTAATTGTATAATTATTATTTTATTTTCCATCCGTTTTATTGTCGCACAATTTGATTATTTTTTCTATTAGACATTTATCCACCAAAGACATCTTGCAAATATTTCCGCTCTCGTCTAGTATAGTGATATAAAATAAAAAAATAGTGTACTCAAAAAAAACTCCATATCAACTCTCGGGAGTTTTTTATATTGCGATCAGAGAGCATCGGTAAACTGAGCATGAAGAGCAAAATTGTACAAAATGAAAATTAATATTTTATGGAGCCTATTATGGCACGAAAAAAATTTATCTTTGTAGTTGGTGGTGTAATGTCGAGCGTTGGTAAAGGTATAGCCGCGGCCTCAATTGGAGCGATTTTGAAATCAAAAGGCTTCAAGATTACTGCTGTCAAGGCCGATCCATATATCAATGTCGATGCCGGCACTATGAACCCGACCGAGCATGGCGAAGTCTTCGTCACCAAGGACAAGGATGAATGCGATCAGGATATGGGCAATTATGAGCGCTTCCTCAACGAAGATCTGACTCGAATTAATTATATGACTACTGGCCGAGTTTACCAATCTGTGATTGAGAAAGAGCGCAATCTAGAATATTGTGGCAAATGTGTCGAGGTCGTGCCTCATATTCCCGAAGAGATTATCGGGCGCATCACCAAAGCAGCCAATTTTAACAAAGCTGATATCACTATCATCGAAATCGGTGGCACAATCGGCGAATATCAAAATCTACTTTTCCTCGAAGCTGCTAGAGCAATGCATCGCAAATTTCCACGAGACGTCGTTTTTGTAATGGTATCCTATCTTCCAATCCCCTCAAAGGTTGGTGAGATGAAAACCAAACCAACCCAGACTGCAGCCAAAGAGCTCAATTCTTGCGGCATTCAACCTGATTTTATTCTCTGCCGAAGTGAACATCCGATTGATGATAAAAGACGAGAGAAATTAGCTGCTTTTTGCTCAATTGACTCCGAAAACGCCGTTTCAGCGCCTGATTGTGATAGTATCTACGATATTCCTGTCAATTTTGAGGAAGAGCATCTGGGCGAGAAAATACTAAAGAAATTGAACCTCAAACCCCGCCAGAAAGATCTAGTCAAATGGCGCGAATTTGTACAAAAAACCAAAGATGCCAAAAATCCGATTAAAATTGGCGTTGTCGGTAAATATTTTGAGACTGGTGAGTATGTCCTCTCTGATTCCTACATTTCTGTCATCGAGTCAGTCAAGATCGCTGCTTGGCTCCAAGGGTTCAAGCCTGAATTTACCTGGATTTCCTCGACTGAATATGAAAATGACCCCAAGAAATTGGCAAATCTCAAAAAGCTTGACGGTGTGATCGTACCTGGAGGCTTCGGCTCTCGAGGTATTGAAGGCAAGATTGCCGTGGCTAAATACTGTCGTGAGAACAAAATCCCCTACTTTGGCCTTTGCTACGGTATGCAGATTGCCTCAATAGAATTTGCCCGCAATGTTTGTAAGCTAAAGGGTGCTAATACTGAGGAGATCGATCCCAAGACGCCATACCCAATCATCCATATAATGCCTGATCAAAAAGAAAAGCTACGCAAAAAGGACTTTGGTGGCTCAATGCGTTTGGGCGAATATCCATGCGAGCTCATCAAGGGCTCAATCTCCTACAATGCTTACAAAGGCACCGAGCTTGGCAAAGATTTCCCGATCATCCACGAGCGTCACCGACATCGTTTTGAATTTAATAATGATTATCGAGAGCAGATGGAAAAAGCAGGTTTGCGTATCGCAGGCATTAATAATGAACGCGATTTGGTAGAAATCGTCGAGGTCGAAGGTCATCCATTCATGGTCGGCGTCCAATTTCATCCAGAGTTCCTCTCACGACCAGAGCGCCCACATCCTCTCTTCATGAAATTCATCGAGGTTGCCGGGAAGTTATAGTGTCTGGTTCTAAATGACTTAAAGATAAAAAGAGGCGGAAAATTGTTTCCTGCCTCTTTTTTAAAGCAACCGAATATGTGGTTTAAGGCACTGGGCAGGCGTTGGGGCAGGTGCCACCACAATCTATGCCTGTTTCGTCGTTGTTTTGTTGGCCATCAGTACAGGTAGCGACTACGGGTGCGGCTTTGCCGATGAGCCATCGCTCTTGCCAAGGAACATATTTGGAGAGAAATGTCTTGGCCTGCAAGACGTCGCCTGTGGCAGACTCGACACGATAGTCAAACTTGGCTGAAACACCTTGGTGAGCTTTCTCCAGCAATTTTGTTTGACCAGGCGCCAAAGTATCAGTCTCGGTATAGCTTGGTGGCTCCGGATTGGTGTAGTCATACAAGGCAGGGTCAGAGATGCTGATTTTGCGACCATCCTTGGTGCCATAAAATTCGAAAGTGATCTTGGTCTTCTCAATCTTGGATTGAATCAGGATGTAACCACTATAATTGTTGAGGAATTTGAAATCGGGTGCTGGATCATAAATAGTTGCATCCATGCCGACGGGTGGCTCATAATAACTCACGCGATATTTGTGGCTCTGTCGCTCGGTAATTTTCATACCAGCTTGAAGAGCGGCTCGAAATAGGGTCGATGAGACTTGGCAAAGTCCACCACCAAACTCTGGGACAGTCCTATCTTCCTTGATCACCAACTCTGGAAGATAGCCTGTGCTGGCATCAATCGCACCGAGATGAGAGAGCGTTGAAAATTCATCGCCACTTTTTAGCAGTATTCCATTGAGGGCTGCAGCGCCGACCGTAATATTGTGAACACGATTGGTCGGAGAACCTTTAAAATCAGTTGTGGCCGTGCCTATGAGCTCATTGATACCTAGGGCTGACAGATTATCATCGCTAACTTCTGATTTTTGCACTGAAACCTTGAGGGCAATCTCTGTTATCTTCTCTGTCTGGCTAATACGAGAGAGTAGATGACTCTTGATATCGCTCAGGGCGGCGTCAGTATCCAAAATCTTGCCGTCATGGGACGCTTCGAGAATGGTAATTTTACCATCCACGAAAGCTAACTTTGCATTGGCTGGAGAAGTATTGATCAATTTGGCGATCGAGTCAACAAATATTTTGATGCGATCGTCAGCAAATGCGAGCTGCATATCGCTTTCAGTAATCTTGCTCTTCAGAAAACTCCCTATCATATCAGCATCGGCTCGAAATTCTTGACCATCATAGGTGATTATAATATCACCAGCCGCTAAAATCTTGTTGGCCTGGGCGAGAATCTCCTCTGCTTTGACCAAGGGGACCTTTGGCTCGTAACTATCTAGGCTAAAAACGATTTCTTGGGAAGAAAAAGTATTAAATTGTTTTAAAATCTGCGCTCGGATCAGAGCCTGATCAATGCGACTGCCATTTTGACGATCGGCCGTTAGAGAAAATTTGTTATCAGAATAATAGATTGCATAATCTTTTTCTGGTCGATCAAGCTCTTTGGCGATTGCTGCCACCTTTTCGTTGAGGGCATCCTGATTGAAAGAGTAAGTAATCTCATAATTATTGTGATAGAAAAGCGATCGAAGCTGCTCCCAGAATGAATTTTGGATTTTATCACGACGACCATATTGCCAAAGCTGATCAACAGTAGAGATAGGGTCATATTTTAACGCTAGATCAGCTGGATTGATCTGATATTTTTTGGTTTCATCGCTCCCAAGAGTTAAATCGATTGGCTTGGCCACAAAACTAGCCGTATTTTGCTCTAGGATGCCCACTGCTTGATCTTTGGTCTTCAGACCTAGATCTAGGCTCCCGACATATTGATGAGCGTAAATCTTGTGTGTGAGAATAACTGAGTAGAGACCAAATATGACCAAAAACACTACCAAAACTGAACCAAGGCTCAATGCAGTGATTTTGGCGACTTTAACCTTGGATATTTTTGATAAATCCAACTTCGTAGCGGTCTCCTCAACGATTTTTTCTTTTTTCTTTGACATTTGATTTAATCTTAGCATAATATTTTCAAATAAAAAACAAGGGTGCCTTAAGCAAGTTAAAATTGATATTTTAAAAAGAGGATTGTCTTTTTCCATAGATTATCGGATCAAGTCCGATAATGACAAACAGCGGAGTGTGGGTGAAATTGTACCACTGGTCCCAAGAATGCCAGAATGCGGCGCGAGAATGACAGAACAAACGAAAGAAATGACATATTGTAGAGTGGGAATGATAGAACAATGAGAACGGAGTGGCAAATGCTAATCTTAATTATTTGACTATCGAGGCGTAAAAGTGTAATGATATGTCTATCTTTGGTTTTGTCTGGAGGTTATAATGACAAAAAGTAAAAGTTCATCCCCCGAGTCGAATGCTCAGAAAGTCCTCAAATATTATCGGGCTGCTTTGCAAAGTGGTCAAATACCCGATCATTTTCCAAAAGTGGGCAAACGTCTCAACATTAGCAAGCAACGTGTACAAATAATTTTAAAGAAAGAGCCGTTGCTGCACGCAAGCGTCATAAAAGCGATGGAGAAGCCTGCCAAGAAGCAAGCCACCAGAAAATTAAGAGGAAGACACGTATTCCTCCTCAAGGAAATCCAAGCATTCGTAGATACCGACATCTCCGAGATGCCACTCATCGAAGAGCTATGTGAGAAATACGAGCTCACAGACGGCTATGTCAAGCTGTTGATCAAAAAACATTTTGGCAAAGGCTTCTACCAGGAACATTTCAAGGCCAAAAAATGCGTGGCGATCGCCATTCGTCTTGCTTTTGCAAAAGCGGCTGAGAAAGGATTAGCCGCACCAAGCAATGAGGAGCTCAGGGCATTGTGTAATGCACCAGAATGCAAGATTGCGCAGAGTCTAAGGACGCTACGCATGGAAGGCCTGCCGATCGAGCCGTATATATCAATGGCATCAACAGTCAGAGAGATTATACGGATCTACCTCCAAGATAGTATTGGGCTATGCTCAAACGAAATAGCCCGTATCATCTGGCGAGATGAGTGTATCGATGAACAAAAAATCCCTCATCGGTATCATAGCGCCGTAGGAAATGCCACAAGATTCCTCAAAACTGAGGAAAATGCACTACTCCTTCGTTTACGCGAAGAGCGAAAATAGACATGAACTCTGGCGGCCAGCCTCAAACTGGCCGCTATTTTCTTGCCTATTTGGTTTCCGGGTTGAGAATCTCGTTAAGTAGATCTTTGGCCTTTTGCTCACGACGCTTCTTTTCCGCCGCCATCGTTGCAATCGTCATAACGAGCACATCCCCTTCTCGAGCCTCATTGGGAAGCATTTTTCTGTCCAAAACCGTTTCCTCATCATCCGCATTCAACAAGACCGCTTGATCACCCTCGAGACGATCAAGTGAAAGCTCTGTAATTTGAATCGTTTTGTCGTTTTTCATAAATTAATATCTATTAATTGCTTTTCTTGCTACTCTTCAAAATAAATAATAAATAAAAGATTAAAAATTCAACCCCACCAACCAGCGGAATTACAAAAAAAGACAAAAAACTATTGACGCCACTGTCACAATTACCCTCCCCACAACGCAATACTCCAGCAAACAGAAAAAATAGCGCAATTAGCCCAGCGATGATTGCGGCGATCATTACCAAAATTTTTGCGAGCAAGATTGCAATTCTCATGTTTCCCTTCCTTTTATCTAATTAGTTGAGCCATAATAGATTATTATACCATTCTCGTTATCTTTTAATATTACTCTTCAAAAAAAATAGTTAAATTTATTTCTTATTTCTAAACAATTTTACGATTAGCCAAATAAACAAGGCGATTATAGCAACAACCGCAAATAGAGTCACCATAAGCACAGCTATTGAAGTGCATCCAGTAAACTCCCCCTGACAGCTTCCAGCCCATGATATAAGACCAAGAAGTATTATGATGGTGATAAGTATCACACAAGCAATAACCTCCAACACCACTAATACAAGAACCCTTAAGAGTCCTGTAGTTTTGTGTGCTTGCAATTCTTTCTTTATAAGTTTCATCTTTCCCTTCCTTGGTCTTTAAGAAATGGCCCCGCTAGTGCAGGGCCATTGTCTCAACTACCTAAGTTATTTTGTAGCTTTTTCTTTTCTGTTGGCAAAGTACATCCAGAGAGCGATGCCGAGAACTAGTACCGCGACGATGATGATTTTTGCGGTATTTGGCAAAGTGAACTCTGTCAATTTGACGGCAATCAAAAGCGCGATAATGTTCACAACCTTGATAATTGGGTTGATAGCTGGACCTGCTGTATCCTTGTATGGATCGCCAACGGTGTCTCCAGTCACGGCAGCTTGATGAGCGATTGAACCCTTGCCACCACAATTACCTTCTTCGATATATTTCTTGGCATTATCCCAAGCGCCGCCACCAGAGGTCATGGAGATTGCAACGAAAATACCAGTGATGATAGTACCAATTAGGAAGCCACCAAGAGCAACGGGGCCAAGCAAGAAGCCAACAAGGATCGGAGTAACTACAGCAATGACAGCAGGCAAGACCATCTCTTTGATGGCAGCTTTGGTCACAATATCGACTGCACGAGCATAATCAGGCTTAACTTTGCCCTCCATAATCCCCTTCATCTCACGGAATTGTCTTCGAACTTCTTCAACAACGGCGCCAGCAGCTTTGCCGACAGCTTCCATAGCAAGTGAAGCGAAGTAAAATGGAAGTAGACCGCCGAGGAAAAGACCAACGATGACCATTGGATCAGTCAATTCGAATTTGTAGCTACTACCGAGTTTGTGCGTGTAATCAGCGAAAAGAACGATTGCAGCGAGAGCAGCGGAACCGATGGCATAACCCTTGGTCACAGCCTTGGTCGTATTGCCAACAGCATCAAGCGCATCCGTATGAACACGAACATCAGCAGGCATATCTGACATCTCAGCGATGCCACCAGCATTGTCCACGACTGGACCAAAAGCGTCGATAGCGACGATAATACCAGCCATTGAAAGCATGGACATTGCAGCAATCGCTACGCCATAAAGACCAGCAAGAGAATAACTGCCCAAGATTGCGGCACTAATAACAATGATTGGAGCGGCGGTAGATCTCATTGAGACTGCAAGGCCAGTGATGATATTGGTACCATGACCAGTCAACGAGCTTTGAGCAATAGATTTGACCGGTTGGAATTTGGTCGAGGTGAAGTATTCGGTAATGACACAAAGAGCAGCGGTGACGCCAAGACCGATCAATGAAGCAAAATAAATATTGAGCGTAGAATAAAGACCGTTGTCCTTCATCATCCAATTGGTAATGAAGTAAAAGGCAATCGCAGCCAAGACGCCAGCGACGATCAGACCCTTGTAGAGCGCGCCCATTACATTGGTTGATTTCTTCGAAAGTCGAACGAACCAGCTACCGATGATCGAAGTCACGATTGAAGTTGCACCAAGAATCAATGGATATAGAAGAGCATTTTCAAAATTTGCAAAGAAAAGCTGACCGAGAAGCATAGCAGCAACAGCAGTCACTGAGTATGTCTCGAAGAGATCAGCGGCCATACCAGCACAATCGCCAACATTATCACCTACATTATCAGCGATAACGGCAGGATTTCTTGGATCGTCCTCTGGAATACCAGCCTCAACTTTACCGACGAGATCAGCGCCAACATCAGCGGCTTTAGTAAATATTCCGCCACCGAGTCGAGCGAAGATTGAGATGAGAGAACCACCAAAACCAAGGCCGATCAGGGCATTAACATCCTTGAAAATAGCATAGAAGCCAGCAACAGCAAGTAGACCTAGACCAACTACAAGAAGACCAGTCACTGTACCTGATTTGAAAGCGACATCCATACCTGCCTGCAAACCTTTGCGGCTAGCTTCAGCGGTACGTACATTGCCACGGACTGAGACATTCATACCGACATAGCCGGCAATAGCAGAGAAAACTGCGCCAACCAAGAAGCCAAGAGCGACTTTGTAGCCAAGTGCGTATAGTAGCACTACGAAAAGGACAGCTGCCACCAAGGCAACGGTCGTGTATTGACGGTTCAAGAACGCTTTGGCACCATCTTCAATAGCTTTGGCGATATCAACCATCTTTTTGTTTCCAGCATCTTTCTTACTGATGCTCATGACGAGAAACAAACCGTAGATAATCGAAATTGCCGCCGCAACGAGCGCAATTACAATCGAAATCGTGTACATAAGAACTCCGTTTTTAATATTTTTTTAACTTATAAACGTTTTCACAGTATCCACTTTCTGATGTAACCAATTTATCACAAATGATCACATCGTTCAATCTCTTGACAAATGGTAATATTTAATGATACAATATATAGTTCCAGTGATAATTTAATGGGTCTTTCAGGCTCAATCACGGAAAGAACTGCTTCGAGAAAATTCTAATCTCGAAGTATTTTTACCCTCGATGGGTAAACGGATTGTCCCAAAGGAGGACATCATGAAAAAATCCCTTAGTTTGGCTGCGATCATCGTAGCCTTGGCCATCATGGCCGCGATTACCGGGTGCGGAGGAACTGACTCTGCGAGCACGACTCCACCGACACCGGTGATATCATTTGACGAAAAAGGAACGGTCCTGGCACCCGCAGATGCAAGTCCGACAACGACACAGGGCATCTCAATCGTACCTTACTACGACGATACGTTCGCTCGTGGTGGCGCCAGCGCGCCTGTAACTTATTGCCGATTTGATGGCAAGAAATGGATTCTCGCTCCAGGGCAATATAAAGTCTTCATGGATGAATTTGCCTCAGCTCGAAACCGTTCGGTCCGTGGAGGAATGCCCGAAACCAAAGTCGACTTTGCATTCCAAAATTTAGCTTCTAGCCAAGTATTGGCATCTCCAAAAGACAGCCAGCATATTCTAACATTTAACTATGCCGGCAGTTGGAGCGGTGGCGCAATCTTCTCAGTTAACGGCAACCTGCAATATGCAACAACGAATATCGAGGTTGTAGACTGGGAAGAAATTGCAAAATTGCCAATTCTAAGTGTTAAATTAAAGAATCACATTGAAGGCAATTCCGGGAATGACTATCACGAGAAGAATACTCTGCTCACATACTTCAGTCCTCAAAACGGATTGCTCAACGTTGATTCGGGAATGGCACTGATTGCTTGTATACAAGTGGACAATATTTTCACAGACCCAACTCGAGGTGGTGACAATTCATCGCCGGGTATGTGGGATGAAGTCTATATCTCGGGACGAAATGCGGACATGACATCTTGTCCAGGCTTTCATTTCACGGGTGGCTATACCTCAGAAGGGATTGGCACCCCATTCGCCTTCAGTACGGCTGGAACGTATTACATTCAAATCCAGTTACTAAAGGAAGGCAAAATCGTGTCACCGTTACTCAGTGGCGTCAATGTCACTATTGTTAATAAGGACTAGACCCAAATCCACACTAAAAAACATATTCGCCGCTCCCTTTGGGGGCGGCGAATTTGCGTTTCTAGGACTTTAAACATTTTTTATATACTTCGAGCGTTTTCTTGGCGGTGATATTCCAATCGTATTTTTGAACCTGCTTGAGACCCTTTTGTATCAATTCCTCTCTCAATTTTTCATCTGAGACAACTTTGGTGATCGCTCCCGAGATTTCTTCAATATTATAAGGATCGAAATAATATGGAGCATCACCGAGAATCTCCGGCATACAGGAAAGATTGGAGGCGATGACAGGTGTGCCTACTGCCATGGCCTCGAGTGGTGGCCAGCCAAAGCCCTCTGAAAGCGAGGGTGTCGCATAGAGTGTGGCACCAGCATAAGCAAGTGGCAGCTCCGCTTCATCAATAAACCCCGTGGATAGGATGGCATTTTGAATTTTGAATTTTGAATGAAGAGATTGATTGACTCTTTCCATTTCAGCGATGACCTCGGGTTCGTTTTGGTCAACTTTCCCGGTCAGAACGAGCTGAATTGGACTGCTGACTACTGGCTGTTGACTACTAAAAAATTGCTCATATGCCTTGAAAAGTCTGACTAAATTTTTATGCTTTTTCCACATGCCGGTATAGAGAAGGTAATCTCCCATGATACCATATTTTGCCTTGAAGACTTCGATCTTTGCGTGGTCGTTCTTGACCTTTTCATGATAATTTTTCCGGTCAATGCCGAGGTAGATGATCTCAATTTTCTTTTTGTAATCACCAAAAAAGTCGATGATGTCGTCTCTCGAGGTTTTGGAAACAGCTATCACTTTGCAGGAATCTTTGATTGCAGAACGCATCACCAGCTTGAAGGATATTTGCTTCAGGATATTTTTGTAATGCAAATGGCCGATCAGAGTCAGGTCATGGATCGTGACGACATAATTGCCCTTGTAAAAAACTGGGTGGTTGAATTGGATGAAATGTACCAGATCGTATTTCTCACGATTGAGATATTTCAGCAATTTGGTCTGTTCGGCGAGTGAGTAGTGTGGGATATCCAGGATATCGACGCTTAAATTTGGAGCGTTGATAATATCAGGATAGAGCTCTAGCTTCTCCTCGCCAATCGGTCGGATCAACAGCGTATAGCTGTTTTCATTGTCCATAGCCAAAACTCCCTGCAAAAACTCTAAGCAATATCTAGTCATCGAATCACCAACCCCAATGAATCGCCCATCAATCAATATTCTTTTCATATATTTAAACCTAACTTATGCACGAAATTAATTACATCCACATATTAATACGAAATACGAATTAATACGAAATACGAAAAATACCAAATTTACGAAATGAAAATAATTCCCTTTTATTGTTCGACCCTGTGTTCTTGCAGATGGAGAACTAACTACCAATACAGACTTCTCCACCCTCAAGCTACAAGGAGTCGAAGAATAAAATAAATCCAACGTTTTTAAATTTTAAATTATTCATTGCCAACTCCCCCATTTTACACTCAAATCGTGATTTTGCAAAAGTTTTCTTTCGGGAGATTATTGTGTTAAAATTAATTTGTATTATGAAAAAGCATTATATTCTTTTAATAACCTTTATCTTACTGGCACTGACATGTCTTTTTTTCTTGAGAAAAGAGATCTTCATATCACCCAAAGAACCATTGAAACCTACAAGCGAAAATGTCAACCAGAATATAAATAGTGATAGTGATAGTGCAAAAAGCCATTATGAGGCTGGATTGACGCTTTTTGCGAATCAATCCTACGAAGCGGCGATAGTTGAATTTGATAAAGCCATTGCACTGGATAATTTTGAGGCGGATTACTATAGCAAGAAAGCTCAAGCTGAGTCGAATTTGGGTCAACAGCAACAAGCCATCGATACTATCAATGAAGGGCTGAAATATATCCCAACTAGCGACCTGTTGAATTCCAGATTGGACATATTGCAGCGTGATTGGATCGGCAAACAGGAACAATAAAGACAGACGAGAGCAAGTCTCAATTTAAAATTTAAAATTTAAAAACTTTGAATTTGTTTGATATTTCGGATTTGTTATTTCGGATTTAATATTATTTTATGACCAAACTTTATCGAAATTTATGTTTTCTTGCTTTTGCGATTTTAGTTTCGCTTTTTTTGCCACACAAAGCTTCGGCTGCGTATGAGGTAAACAATTTTTCCTCCGATAGTATTTTTGTTGCAAAGAATTCCATGTCTGCAGAGGAAATCAACAATTTTCTCAAAAGCCACAATAGCGTCTTCGCTGATTACATCATCCCCGAAACCGTACAGGTGCCCTACCCTACGCTTGATGATATTAAATTTGTTACCGTTCGACAATTTAACGAAGCGACGCACAGTGCACTTTACGGCAAGACCGTAGCCCAATTGATTTATGACGAATGCCAAGAGCACAATATCAACCCGCAGGTGATTCTGACAATAATGGAGAAGGAAAGCAGTGCGATCACGATGAATAGAGATGCCTTTTTGTCCAAGAAAAATCGCTTGGCTTGGCCACTTTTCTATATGTATGACGAGACGATGGGCGAATGTTTAAATTATGGCACAAGCTGTAATCACGAAACGTATTTCCAGGAGATTGCCAGCGGATTTGGTGGGGTCGGCCAACAAATTGCCTATGCGACCGCATATTTCGGTAAATTGATGGGTGAATATACCAACGGAGGCAGGTGTTTGCACAATTCAAGCTCTAGCACTTGTACCAGCTACGAGCTATACAATGAGCCAATCAAGCTCGACGGCCAAACCGTTTCCTGCCAGAGCGCTTCTTGTCGCATATTGTATCTCTACACGCCACATATTTCATCAAGCCAAAGCTTCTTTAATATTTTCGCTCGTTGGTGGAATGAGCCAAATACTGGACAATCGATATCTAGCTTTCCCAAGACTACGGTGATCACGGGGAACACCAGCAACGATTTTGCCCAATATGTGGTTGATACCTACGAAGATAATGTCATCATCAAGGGCACAAAAACCGGTCAATCGATCGCCTATTTCAATGATAATGAGATCGCTGGCCTCAATGGTATGGATTGGCAGATCACCGTCACTCCAAGTTTTGGCGAGTCAACTTACTTTATCGAATTCAAAGATGCCAGTGGCAGTTTGCTTGGTCGCAAACCAATCTTAGTCAGGAAAAAAACCTTTGCCGATATCAATGGTGACGGTGTCGTGGATATGAAGGACCTCTCCATTTTCGCCGAAAATTGGGGACGAATCGATCCTGACAACACTCTGACTAATCTTAATCCTGATACGGATGAAGAGGTAAATGTACTCGATTTGTCTATTCTCTCAGCAAATTGGAAGTGGAAATAAATGACAAGTGGGAATTTAAAATTTAAAATTTAAAATTTAAAAAATGAGAGGTGTCATTTCGACCCATCAAGAACCAGGCGGTGGCCTGATGAATTGAGGCGAGAAATCCCACCACACAAGCAATAATGCTTTTAGCAACAATAATAAGAGGGAGATCCCTGCCTCTCGGCAGACAGGTCTCGTCCCGAAGCAGCTCGGGAGGTCGAGATGACATTAACTAATTATTGAAAATTAAAAAAATTAATTGATAATTGAAAAGGGAAGTATTCGTCAAAAGTTAGTTCTCCATCTGCAAGAACACAGGGTCGAACAATAAATGGGTAAATTATAATCATTTCGTAAATTTCGTATTTTTAGTATTTCGTATTAATTATGATTTAAAACATAAAAATGAAAAACATACTTCTGAAAATTTATTTAATATTACTTGTGGCCTTTGTTTTGTTGATGCCAAAAAATATTCATGCCGAAGGCATCACGGCTAGGGGCGGTGGCGACAAAACTGTTGGGGAAACTTTTATAATTGAAGTGATCGCTGAGGGCACAAATTTTGATGCCATAACTGGCAGTATTTCTATCACTGGGCCAGTCGAAACGATACTATTTTCCCCCGGCAATGCGATTTGGATGCCTGGAAGAATCCCTCAAAATAACACTCTATTCGCGGGAATTACCGAACCAACAAATTCACTTATGGCCACCACAATTACCTTGAAAGCAATTGCTACAGGCGCTGGCAGTATTAATATCAAAAATGCCAAGCTCGCGTATCGAGGGGAATTAGTATCCAACAAATCAAAAAGTACTGAATTCTTCATTAAAAAGAACTCCAATTTACCCAATGCCCCAATCATCACTTCGTCGAGTCACCCCGATCAGGAGAAAACTTATGATTTGCACAAGATTGATCTTTCTTGGCAGAAAGACAAGGGAGTACTGGGATACTCTTATACGCTGGATAACGATGAGAATACTACGCCCGAAACAAAATCTATTTCAGCAAACAATACGATCACATTTGCCGACAAAACACCAGGGACATACTATTTTCATGTCCGAGCAGTCAATGCTGATGGCTGGGGCGAGACTGCTAGTTTCAAGATAACAATCACTGATTCAGTGTTAACAACACAAAATTCCTCTCAAAATCCAGAGGTGCTCGGTGCAACCGTTGGCAAGAAATGGTTGGGGTTGAACATTGGAATGCTCCCAATATTCTCACTCATCGTCGGTGTTATCATGATCTTCTCGCTAATCACGCTAGTAATTGTATTTGGCAAGCGAAAAAATGATTGGATCTAAGAAATAGATTTACCAATGTAAATCTCAATTTAAAATTTAAAATTTAAAAAATAAGGGGTGTCATCCTGAGGTATCGAAGGATCTAGAGCATGGAGCTAGTGCTCGTTGGGAATAGAACGTTTCACTAGATTCTTCACTCTAGCTTACTAGTTCAGAATGACGGACAGGGACAAAAAAGGATTGCCTATCCCATAGATTATCGGGTCAAGCCCGATAATGACAAACTGTGGGGCGTGAGTGTAATCGAATCGCAAGCCCGATAATGGCTAATATGCGTTAGAAATGGAAAAAATGTGTGGTGTCATCCTCGGACTTGATCCGAGGATCCATCATTATGAATAGTGATCACTTTGATATTTTGGATTTAATGTTCTGTGTATTCTTTTCGTAAATTTGGTATTTTTCGTATTTCGTATTAATTTTAACTTAGTATCTATAATGATCGGGCTTATATGGGCCTTCAATAGGAACGCCAAGGTATTTTGATTGAACGCTGGTCAAAGTAGTCAATTTGACGCCGAGCTTATCAAGATGAAGACGAGCCACCATCTCATCAAGCTCCTTGGGGAGAGTATAGACTTGGCCTTTTTCGTATTTCTCTGGCGTGGTGTAGAGGGCAATTTGAGCCAAACATTGATTGGTAAATGATGCACTCATGACAAAACTTGGATGACCATGCGCATTACCAAGATTAACCAGACGACCGCGAGAGAGCAGGATAATGCATTTGCCGTCTTCCCAAATAAATTTATCAACCTGAGGCTGAATATTCTCTTCTCGAATATTCTTCTGTGTTTCGAGATATTTGACATCAATCTCACTATCAAAATGGCCGATATTGCAGACGATTGCGCCATCTTTCATCGCATCAAGGTGTTTGCCAGTGATAACATCGGCACAACCAGTAGCGGTGACAAAAATATCACCTTTAGAGGCAACATCATCCATAGTAGTGACCTCATAACCCTCCATAGCAGCCTGTAGGGCATTAATCGGGTCGATCTCAGTGATTATGACTCTGGCACCAAAACCTTGCATACTTTGAGCACAACCCTTGCCAACATCGCCAAAACCAGCAACAACAACAACTTTGCCAGAGATCATAATATCGGTTGCTCTTTTGATGCCATCTGCCAGACTTTCGCGGCACCCGTACTTATTATCAAATTTGGATTTGGTGACTGAATCATTGACATTTATCGCTCGGAATTTGAGCTTGCCTTCCTCCATCATTTGATACAAACGATGGACACCAGTCGTCGTTTCCTCGGAAACACCGATGATCCCTTCACTCATTTCTGAATATTTGTCATTAATCAGCAATGTCAGATCGCCACCATCATCGAGAAGCATATTGGGGCCCTTATTGCCTGCAAATTTGAGTGATTCTTCGACACACCACCAATATTCCTCCTCAGTCTCCCCCTTCCAGGCGAAAACAGGTATACCAGCAGCAGCCATGGCGGCGGCGGCATGATCCTGAGTCGAATAAATATTACAACTGCTCCAACGAATCTCTGCCCCAAGCTCAATCAACGTTTCCATCAGCACTGCTGTCTGAATAGTCATGTGAAGGCAGCCGCTAATCCTTGCTCCCTTTAGAGGTTTCTCTTTGCCATATTTCTCACGCAAAGCCATGAGGCCCGGCATCTCCTTCTCGGCCAAAATTAATTCTTTCCTCCCCCACTCGGCAAGAGAAATATCCGCAACCTTATAGTCATTTTGTACTTTTCCAGTCATATGTTCCTTTTTTAGTTTGTAGTTTGTAGTGGGCAGTTTGTAGTTAGTAGTTAGTAGTCGGTAATTGGCAGCGATGACAGCAAACCGCAAACCGCTGACTGCCAACCACAAACCGCTTCGCCTAGAATCTTCTAATTTCTTCAAACTCGTTGTAACGCTTCTCTATTTCCTCTCGATTGATCTTTTCTAGATAATTAAGTGAGAAATCTTCAGCGCAAAACGAAGCTATAACACTGCCGTAGATAATCCCCCTGCGAATACTCTCCTCGCTTGTGTTATCAACATCAGCCAGATATCCGATCAATCCCCCAGCAAATGAATCACCACAACCAGTCGGATCTTTGACGGTTTCCAGGGGATAACTTGGAGCGGAGAAAAATTTGCCATCTGAAAAAAGTAATGCACCATGCTCACCTTTTTTGATAATTGCATATTTGGGACCCATTTGGAGAAGCATTTTACCGGCTTTGATCAGATTGGGCGTATCAAATAATTGTCTGGCTTCACCCTCATTGATCACCACCAAATCGGATTTTGAAATGACCTGCAATAGACTTTCCCGCTTGCTGCTGATCCAGTAATTCATCGTGTCGATGACAATAAACGGCTTGTGCGCAAACTGGTCTATAACACTAAGCTGTATATCAGGATCGGTATTGCCAAGCATAAGATATCTCGCCTTTTTATAATTTTCAGGTAAAATAGGGGAAAAATTTGCGAGTGAATTGAGCTCTGTTGTCAAGGTCTCTGCACTATTCATATCATAAGCATATGAGCCTGACCAACGAAAATTTTTCCCCTCATAGATTATGCCTTCGGTGTCAATATCGCGCTTTAAAAGTAACTCCCGATATTCGCTCGGAAGATCATTGCCAGCGATACTCGATACCCCCGCTTTAGCGAAAAACGAGGCAGCACAAGAAGAATAAACCGCACACCCGCCCAAAGCATCCTTGACGCTACCAAAAGGCGTTTCAATGTCGTCAAGCCCAATTACTCCTATTATGACAAGATTCATAATGTTAAATCCTAAATTTCTAATTTTTATCAAATCCTAATTTCCCAAAAGTGATGTCATTTCGACCCATCAAGAACCAGGCAGCGGCCTGATGAATTGAGGCGAGAAATCCTACCATACTAGCAATAATGCATTAGCAACAAAATTAAGCGGGAGATCCCTGCCTGTCGGCAGACAGGTCTCGTCCCGGAGCACATCGGGAGGTCGAGATGACAATTTAATTTTAACTTAATTAACCATCGGCCACCAACTGCGAACTACCAACTACTAACTAATTGATTTTTTACCATTTGTTTCGAATTTCGATATTGTTTTTTCGAATTTAGAATATTAAAAAAATCAGCTGATTTTTTTAATATTCTCCCACGGTAGATCTAGCTCTGGTCGACCGAAGTGACCGTAGGCGGCGACTTGACGATAGAGGGGGCGTCGAAGATCGAGATTTTTGATAATCATCCCTGGGCGAAGATCAAAATTTTTCTCAATTTTGGCTGCAATTTCAGTGTCTGAAATTTTACCCGTGCCAAAAGTATTAACGTAGACTGAGAGTGGTTCTGGCCGGCCAATCGCGTAAGCCAATTGAACTTCACATTTAGTTGCCAAATCTGAGCCAACAATGCTTTTCGCCACCCATCGCGCAGCGTAAGCGCCAGAACGATCAACCTTGGATGGATCTTTACCTGAGAAGGCACCACCACCATGACGAGCATAACCGCCATAAGTATCAACAATAATCTTGCGTCCTGTCAACCCGGTATCGCCCTCTGGGCCGCCGATGACAAATTTGCCGGTAGTATTAACATAGAGATTGGTTTTGTCATCAATCTTATATCCGTATTGTTCGAGCACAGGAGTGATAACTTCACTGATAACTTCGTTGCGAAGAGCCTTCTGATCTTTTCCCTCATCGTGCTGAGAGGCGATCAGGACAGTGTGAATTCGTTTGGGTTCATCGTTCTCGTATTCGACTGTGACTTGCGTTTTGCCATCGGGACGGAGCCCTTTGATAATACCCTTCTTGCGAACCTCGGCGAGCCTTTGAGCCAAACGCTGCGAAAGAATGATCGGCAATGGCATAAGCTCAGGGGTTTCAGCGCAAGCATAGCCAAACATCAAACCTTGATCACCAGCGCCGAGATGCTCGAGGTCCTCTTCAACAATTTTTCCACCTTCTTCTTTGACAAAGCTATCAACACCTTGGGCAATATCACTGGATTGCTCTTTGATCGCAATCATTACACCAGAAGAAGCGTGGTGAAAACCACAGCCGTCGTAGCCAATCTCAGCAATAACCCCACGGGCGATTTTGGCCATATCTACATAAGCATCAGTGGTGACTTCGCCGGCAATCACACAAACACCGTTGGTAAGTAAAGTTTCGACCGCAACACGGGATTTTTTGTCCTTTTCCAATAAGGCATCCAGGATGGCGTCAGAGATCTGATCAGCCATTTTGTCTGGGTGACCTTCGGTCACGGACTCGGAAGTAAACAAGTAAGACATAAAGCTCCTTTCAGGAGGATTAGGTAATTTAAAATTTAAAATTTAAAATTTAAAGTGAATGATAAAAATACAAAACATAAAACAAAATTTAAAGTGAATGATAAAAATACAAATTTAAAAACAATTTAAAAACAGAACTTAAAACTGACTATGGTTTTGATGATGAGGCTATTTTGTGGAATATCATGGATAATTGCTGTGACTCATCCTTTAGCACATCGATCTCTTTGCTTGCTTCGCTTGTTGTTGCAGATAACATTCTTAGCCAATGTCTTGTTTCTTGTGCTTCTTTTTTGCAGATATATATTTTGTTGCAAAAATCTTTTTTTGAGCTAGCGCCATTTGCTTCCAAATAATTGGCTCCAACGCTCGTGGCAGATCTGATTATTTGTTTGATTAATGGTTCATTAT
>JBAXQZ010000005.1:0-22570 GCA_037131475.1 bacterium
ATATCGGCGATCAAGATCAGCTTGATCTGATTACCTATTCAGGCCTTGAGGAATTTCAGAATCATCTAGAGATTGATGACCGCTATGTCAAAACACTCTTTGTCTCGGGCTACCCATATACCGCCTCAAGTGGTTGGCTCAATCATCTCATCAACTTTAATTACAATGTCGATATCGCTTATCACATCGAGCCAATTGATCCAACCCTAGCATTGCCAAAGTTAAACCGTAAAATTACCGAGCTTATCTCCACCAAACGAGCAATGGAGCGAGCCGGCAAGATCATTACCTCGGAGCTAACTGACCCACTGGACTCAGCTTTAGCGTTACGGGACAAGATTCAGCGCGGTCAGGAGAATCTTTTTCAAGTCTCCCTGTATATCACATTGTCAGCGGACTCAATGGTGGAGCTCAATAAGACGATTAAGTTACTTGAAACTGTTTTAGCGACCCGTCTTTTTTACACCAAAAGCGCTATCTTCCAGCAGATTGAAGGCTTACAATCGGTCTTGCCAAGGTGCGATAACCAACTGGCCCAAAAGCGCAATTTGGACAGTTCCTCAGCAGCTTTAACCTTCCCCTTCATCTCCTCAGAGCTTGTCCATGAGTCAGGTGTGCTTTATGGAATTAACCGCTCGAATAGTTCTTTGGTTATCCTGGATAGGTTCGCATTGCCCAACGCCAACAGTATTCTCTTCGCCCAATCAGGTTCGGGTAAAAGCTACACTGCCAAGGTGGAGATCTTGCGACACCTGATGCAGGGCACCAAAGTCATCGTCATCGACCCAGAGCGAGAGTACAAACGTTTAGCCGAGTCAGTTAATGGTACATATATAAAACTCTCAGTTCATTCCCGCGAAAAGATCAACCCCTTTGATTTAGAGGTAAATGCTTTTGCTGAAGCCGATAGTTTTGCCGATCATGTCCAATCGCTCACTGAGATTATCTCACTGATGGCGGAAAGTCTCTCTGCTGAGGAAAAATCTGTTGTCGACAAAGCCATATTAAAAACCTATCACCAAGCCGGTTGGACACAAAAGAACTCGACCAAAAAGAAAACCCGAAGCTATCCCAGACTCTTTGATCTTTACACCACTCTTCGAGGAATGAAACAGATCAAACTTTGCCGAAGGCTTGAGAAATATACGACGGGGTCGCTGGCCAATGTCTTTGATACTCAAACAAATATTGAATTGGATAATCGACTAGTGGTATTTGACACCAAAGATCTACCAGAATCCCTCAGACAGATCATGCACCTGGTCATCGCCCAGTTTGTCCAAAACCAGGTCAAGAGTGACCCCTGCAAGCGGATACTAGTTATCGATGAAGCTTGGCTAATGCTTGAGCACGAAGAGAGTGCGAGATTTATCGCAGGCCTAGTCAGAAGAGCCAGAAAATATTACCTTGGTGTATCTATTATCTCCCAACAGGCCAATGACTTCTTGGGCAATGCCTATGGCCAAGCCATCGCCTCCCAGAGTTCACTTCGTATTCTAATGCGGCAAGACACCACCACTATCAAACGAGTAGCTCTCGAGTTTCATTTAAGTGAATTTGAACAACGGTTCCTTTTAACCTGTGAGCGGGGTGAAGCGCTGATTATTGCCGACCAACATCATGTCGCAGTTAAAATCACTGCCTCAGAGAGTGAACATCCGTTGATCACAACCGACCCATCCGAACGAGAGACTAAAAAGAAATGAATCCGCAAACACTTAAAATGATTGTGGCTGCTTTCTCAATGAAGAGAGAAATCAAGCTCATCTTTTTTACGGTTGCAATAATTTGTATGCTGCCGATATTGTTAGTGATAATGATCTCCCAAGCTGGCATCAACCTAGTTTCCAACGTTATTGCGACGGTCAATCCCCAAACATTTCTAGTCGAGATACACAATCCGACCGATGGCTCAATTGTTGATACAATCTCTCAGCCAAGAGTCTGGCCAATCAACGGACCGGTTACCGCTGATTTTGGAGAAACTCATTTGCCCTGGTCGTTACTTCATAGCGGTATTGATATTGCCAGTCCGACCCACCAAATCGGTGACCCGATTATGGCTTTTATGGATGGCAAGGTGATTTATGCCGCTGAAACCCCAGAGGGTTTGGGCAGACATGTAATTGTCGATCATGGCCACCATATGCTCTCATATTACGGCCACATGGACACGATCAATGCCATTGTTGGCCAAGAGGTCACAATCGGTACTGTCCTCGGAACCAGAGGCTCGACCGGCTGGTCAACAGGACCGCACCTTCACTTTCAGATTACCATTTTCGGTATTCCAGTTAATCCGAGAGTGTTTTTGAGTGGGAATCCATAAATCACGCTCAAAATTATTGCATCATTTCAACGATTGTGGTATAGTCAAGCCGTTTTCGAACATTAAAAATTCAGTCCTTTGGGCACACTTGCTCATCTTGTTACAAGGTGATCAGCTATGCCCCAATGGACATTGAGCCGGTGGGCATGAAAAGGAGTCACAATGGACACACAACAAATAGTGGTCCCGTCTCTGCAGTTTCCGCCGGCTCTGCCGGTGAATCTACCAGAGGTGTTTGAAGCCCAGGTGCGTTGCCTGATGGCCTACGGCATTCACGGCGAGGTCGGCATTGACGGGGCGAAGTTCCTCGACGACGCCATGGCACTGGCCAAAGAGTTCACCTATTCGCTGGAGATTGCCGACATCGGTCTCAACCAGGTCACTCTCGTACACTATGGTGTGCGTGACCGCTACCTCTGCGAGGTCGCTAATGTCAACATCTTCGCCGACCCAGATGAATTCACGCTTTTCCCTGGCGTGACGGTACCCGAAGGCTTCTGCATTATGCAGAGCCAGTTCGGCACCAAGTACAAGAATCGGTCACCCTGGAGCATGCGCGAATGCCACTATGCGCTCGAACAGCTCGGTGTCCCCAAGGAAGGCCTCACCGCTTTCCTCTATGAGCCCTCTCTGCTCAGAAAATCCTTCATGAATTTCCCCGGCGCGGTTACTTTAGGTAGTGGCGTCCCGTGTCTGGACCTCCGCTTCGACATTCCGGAGCTAGGCGGCGGCCACCCCGACCGTAAGGACCCGCACTATGGTTCGGTGTCCGTATCCCGTGGAGGTTAATTACCCTAGGGTTTTCTTGGGGCTTGAGTCAAATGGCTCATTGTTCCCTTATTTACCCACCGTCAGGCGGTCGTTGCGAATTTCGCAGCGACCGCTTTTATTTTTAGTCAATAATAATGACAAATGATAAATATACTTCAACATCCCCGTGAATCCGAGGCTATTTTTGGAGGGGAATCCAAGCGACAATTAACTTTATGATACTTAATAAAAAAACAAGCCCCGCTTCAGAATAGAAACGGGGCCGGTATATGGGATTGTCGCTGAAAGTACTACTTTTTCATTCGTACATAGCGCGCATCTTGGAAATCTTTGATTACGCGCCCGAGAGCACCGTTCACCTGCTGGGCGGCTGATTCGAACGACAATCGAACCATAAAGCGTATCATTTCTTCGACAGATTTATTCCAGTCATCTCCAGTACAAACAAAGACTTTTTGCCCCCTGAAGGTGATCTGTTTCATACTCAACGTCCCAAATTGAGTATCATTCGCGATAACTGACTCGATTGTGTTGTCAAGAATAGAACTGATTACTTTGATATGCAAATCGAGTAGTATTCTTGTTGCCTGATCTGAGTGCCCCGGCCTTGTTAGCTGGATCGGGCCACAGTGTGGTTGACTGCCTTCATCTTTCTCGCCAACACAAGCCAGATAACAGATATTCCGATGGTCGTATATTTCAACACTATACGGATTCGGGTCACTTTTCCTGGCCATGTCGATCCTGAACCTGAGATCACATTGACTAGGATATGGTTCATAGTACCATCCGATCATCTGTCCAATCACACTATAACCATCTGGTTGATATAGAATGATCGGAACCCCACCAACGCCAATCAACTTTTTGGCATCTTGGTCTACTTCTAGAAAAACACTAGACATTGAAGCGCCTCCTTTCAAGGCAAAAATAGCTAGGCAAGTGGCCCCTAGCAAGGCCTGTCGTGCGAAAAACATACCACAAAATGGTTAAATAGTAAATGCGATTGCAACATTCATATTTGTTTATTTTTTATTTCACTTCAAGTAATATTACAATATGCAAGATAAAATTGGACACAATCAAAAAACGGAAAATTACGGCAAGGAGGTCATTCTTGATTTGCATAATTGTAATCCAAAGAAATTTAATAGACGCATGATCAAATCGTATTTTATTGAATTGTGCGATTTGATTGAGATGCAAAGATGCAAATTGGGTTGGTGGGATGATTACGGGCTACCTATAGAAGAAAGACAAACAGAGCCACATCTCAAGGGAACATCCGCTATCCAATTTATCCTAACGAGTAATATTACAATTCACACATTAGATATTATGGAAAGAGTATATCTGAATATCTTTTCGTGCAAGGATTTTGACGGAAAAGTTGTACGAGATTTCTCGGCCAAATGGTTTGAAAGTAAGGTTGTAAATTACAAAATCATTGATAGGAAATAATTGACTCATTGTTGAATTAAAACTAATTCAATATCCACTATCTATGGTATCGTCGTCAATCTGAGGCTGTTTTTGGAGGGGAATCCGTAAAAAATCCCAGACTGTTTCCGGTCTGGGTGCATAGAGTATGTTCTATTTAAATTGTAGTTTTCTTATTGAGAAAATAGTGTTCTCAGTTCTTTTCCGACTGATTCTTGCCAAAAGAGATCAGATTCCTCTTTTGTCATTTCAACAATGTATTTGTCCAGATCCTTATCTATCTGGATTGACTCAAGAGGATAACCAGGCATTCTCTTTGGTGATACTTTACTGGTGAAATAACGGGTCTTTGAAATAGCGGTAACCTCTTTGGTTGTTCCATCTGGAAAAGCGATGCACATTGAAAATTCCCAATGCCCAGTCATCTTGCCGCCGTGCTTTTCAATTAATGCCGAGTAATACTCAAACATTTCTTCATCTGTAGGACGGCCAACATGCCCAGGAATCCTCCGAACGTGCATTCTAGGCTGAACTTCGTCCTCCAGACCATCAATATAAAGTGCATTATCCATCGACAGTACTGGCTGTCCAATTGCTTTGCAGTAAGCTGTGGCTTTCTTCTGCGAATTTTCCTGAGGTGTCTTACCGTCCTCCTCAACATCTGGAAAATCACCGTAACCAGCCAAACTCAAAACCTTGATTCCTAGAGAATCAAGAGCTGCCTGAACATGGGCAACTTTACCGGGGTTGACTGTACCGAAGATTATTTCTTTCATACAAAAATCTTAGCTGAATAATATTCGAAATTCAAGAGGTTAACATACATAGCACCCCTTTTTAAGTTTTTGATGACATTATTAACTATACAATTGAACAAAACATCAAGTCGTTAATTTATGTTTATGGGACTTGACTATTTACTGAACAAATATCAAACAAACCTCTTGACACTAGGTATATATACCTATAGACTAGTAATATAGTACTAGTTTGAACACCTAAAGGAGGGGTTATGAACGACGCTCAGCAAGAGCCAATTAATAAGGATCAGACTGACAATCTGACATCATCAAGCACTGATGATGAAGTTGGATGTGAATGCTCTCATCCGCAGAATAATAATTATTCGATTCTCGATCACCGGAAGCTCTTTGAATCGTCTTTTTACATTTATCCTGAATCTCCTGAAGAAAACAAAATCCAGAAAGCTCGGGCAATTTTGGGTGAATCAGTAGCCGATGTCCCCGATTCAGAAATGGCTGTATATATTACTCAGTTTCAATATCTCCTAGACAGTTGGCTCGATATTTATGAAAAAGAAATATTTAATGGATTAACTTTACAGCAAATGCTGAGGGAGGGGTAAAAATGGATCAGACGAACTTTGGGTCGAAACAAAAAAAGACGGATCGAGCGGTTGTTTACATCCGTGTATCAAGCGAGGAACAAGTTGAAAACTACTCGCTGAGAACACAGGAGGAGATTTGTAAAAAGGAAGCCATACGACGAAAACTGACAATTGATCAGACCTTCCGAGAAGAGGGGCGATCAGCCAAGACCATCTCGGGGCGACCGGCTCTTATTCAAATGCTGGAATACTGTCGGAAGCACAAGAAAGAAATCGACACGGTAATTGTTTATCGACTTGATCGAATTTCCAGACAAACTTCTGACTATTTGGTTATTCGTAAAAAATTAGCCGAATGTGAAATCAGTCTAATATCAGCAACCGAACCAACCGGTAACAGTCCAACGGAAAAATTCGTGGAGACAATGTTGGCTGGTTTTGCCCAAATGGATAATGATGTTCGCGGAGAGAGAAGCAAAAACGGTCTGCAAGCAAGATTCCTTTCAGGTTTGCCGACCAGCATGGTTCCCTTTGGTTATCTCAATCAGAACGGTTATGTCACGAAAGACCTAGCCTGTTTTGAAGCGCTCAAAAAAGCTTGGGATTTAATGGCAACGGGTACTAAATCGCTTCGAGAGATGGCAATACATATAGATAAACAGGACATAAAAATTCGATACAAGACAGGAAGAGAATTCAAAGTTAAACCTCAGACGCTGAGCCGAATGTTCCGCAATAAATTCTATACCGGCAAATTGGTATCAAAAAAATATGGCAAAGAGGTACAGGGTCAACACGCACCGATGATTACAGAAGAACAATTTTATCAGGTCCAAAATATTTTGGATGGTCGAAATGTAAATATTGCCAAACCATTGGCCAAGAAAAATCGAGACAACCCAGAGTTTCCACTGCGTCGGATTGTGAAATGTGGACACTGTGGCACTTCACTAACTGCTGGCTGGTCAAAAGGTAAGATGCAGCGATACGCCTACTACTTCTGCCAGAAATGGTGCAAAGGTAGCCATTCAGTACCAATCGGAGAGATTGAAGGAGAGACCGAAAAACTGCTTCACAATGTTAGCCTGACCGAGAAAGCTTATACATTGATCAACTCATATCTACGCAAGAGCTATTACCAGCGTGTTGCCACCCTACAGAAGAGAAGTGAACAAGCCGATACCGAACTCAAGAAATATTATGAAACACGCCAGACTTTGATTGAGAAGAATTTGAATGGTACTTATTCAGACGATATGTTTAAAGAGCAGAACAAAATGCTTGAACAAAAAATCGCCACGATTCAAATGACGAAAAATGACGATCTAATAACGAAGTATAATATTGAAGATGTAACGCTTTTTATCAAGGATAAGTTTCAAAATCTGGTAAAAACATATACAAACTCGAACCTTGAGCAGAAGAGAATGCTCCTGTGTTCAATATTCCCCTCTGGTTTGGTCTGGAGCTACCCTGGGTATTTGAACACCAACATTTCACCGTGCTACAGCCAACTTTTGGATATATCTAATGTGCCTGTCTGCGATGGTCGGGGATGCGAGACTCGAACTCACGACCTCTCGGTCCCAAACCGAGCGCTCTACCAACTGAGCCAATCCCCGACAACATTGGTATTTTACCCAATTTTTGCTTTAAAGTCAATGTATTTGAATGATTATAAATAAATGTATTTATATTAGGATGAGAAGCGGGTTTACTAGGCGATATATTTGCCAGAAGACGAATAATAAAAGGATGATAATGTGGGTTGACTCCGAATATGGCCAGAGGTGCCAATTGTAGTACCAGGTAGAATGTGTTCGCAAGAAATTGTGCAACCGACAAAAAACCCGAAAAGTGACTCTGGTACTTCGTTGAATTTGATATATTTTTTCATCAATTTGAGCTTTTTTGCGAATAAGCTCTTGTTGCTCTGCCCTCAAATTGACAATTCGCTGATCGTTCGTCGTTTCGACGATCGAGTCAATATTATCTATAGGTTGTATATATTCTCTGTCCATTTGAGCCCCCAACATTATTTTTGTATGATTTTGTATGATGGAACTGGCGGATTGTCTCGCAGGTCTTTCTCCGAAATATTAAAGATCAAGATCGAGCCACCGATGATTTTGACCGGCTGGTATTTATCAAGCCATTCATAGGACCACTTCCTCTCTTTGATGCCAGAAAGTTTGGAGGATTGATAATATGTCGCCGAAACCGCTAGCCAGCCGGTAGTCGGACCATTGGAGGATTGCCATTTGGTCGCAGTCGGAATATAAAAGGGCACACTTGAACCACCAAAATAGTCAATCTTGATATCCTTGATATTATTACTATCGAGATATTTCTTGAGACGCAAGAGGTCTTGCCCCCAATCAAGTGAAGAATCAATCAGCCGAGTATAGCGGACATCTCTTGGCGTAAATTCATTGAAATAGGCAATGTAATTTGGGAAATTACGAAGTGATGAAAAAATCATAAATACTATTAGCACTGCGATGACAATTTTGATCAAAAGTCGACCAGTATTTGTGACGATAGGCCGTAAGGTGTAGCCGATAAATAAAAGGACGAAGGGAATAGTCGGCATCAGATGTCGAATGCCTAGATTGAGCGAACCCTGAAGCGTGATTGCCCAATAGACAAAAAGTGGCGTCAATATGAGCGCGAGCGTCCAGCGATCTTGGTATGTTTTTGGTTTTCGTACAAAAAGCATGGTAATTGAGAAAAGAAGTAATAGGATAATCGAGATCGGAGTCTTCAAGAGCCAAGCAACGGGGAAAAACCATTTGATGCTTTTGTCAGACTGATGCCCGAGGATAAAAGTATCATTACCACCTTCAACTCGACCGACCACCAAGGACACGCCCAAGATATAATGGCCGAGCGGTCGAGTAATCCGATTGTTTTCAAATTTGTGAATAAAATTTTTGTATGAGACCGTCAAAGATTCTTGCCCAACAATATTGCTCTCAATGACTTTGTGCTCGAGCGCTGGCGTCATATTCCAAGTAAACGGCATGTAGGCCAACCAAATGAACGAGAGCGAAATAATAAAACTTTGGATTAAAATTTTGAAATTCTGCCAGAAAAGTTGCTTGAAGCTTGCATTAACACCGCGATCGAGAAAGGCCTTGATCATAATTAGTATGAAGAATATTGGCAAGAGCAGTATTGCTGAAAATTTGAAAAGCTGAGCAAGCCCGAGAAATATTCCTGCAAGAATAATGTTTTTTCGATTGTTGACCTGAAGCGCACGATCAAAATAGTAAATGCCGAGCACGAAGCCAAGAGCTGAGGCCACATCAGTTGTAACCAACCGACCATGAGCGAGAATATCGGGGTAAAAAGCATAAAGAATTAGAACGATGAGACCGACCTTACGGCCAAATAGCTTGCAGGCGTATCGAAAGAGGAAAAAGCCCAAAATTATCATGACCAGCATGATTGGCAAGCGAGCAAGGCGCAAAATCTGAGCAGGATCATTACCGGCACTATAGAGCATATACCAGCCAGAATCCCATTGCTCACTATTGAGCCAACTTTTGTCCGCTTCGGGACCTTTGATCCTTTGATCAAGATTGAGAAATAACCCCGAGAGTGCCTTTACAAGCGGTGGATGTTCGGGATTGAGTCGATAATCCAAATCATGAACATAAGTGAAACCAGCGGGGATGTGAGCGATTTCATCCATAGTCCCTGAGTCACCTGGATCACCCCAAATACCTCGGGAGGAGAAAAAAGCCATCAGGAACATCAAGAGAAGGATTGAAATGGCGAGAATATTTGTGACTATTTTTTTGTTTTTGTTGACCCAGTTTGTGATTTTATTTTTCATATTTTTTGGTTTTAATCCACTTTTTTGGTTTCGATATTTGAGCGTTTTGTCGACTTGATCGTGACACGATATTCGAGATATTTACCAAGTGCCAGTCTCGTTTGTGATTCTAACGCTGGTAGTGAGGAGAAGATGATATTGGAGATTGGTAGGACGATTGGAGTCAGCAGCCAATCAGATAAGATCTTCTTGATTGGACGCTTGCCCTTGTAACGAGGCATCAGAAGAGCAGAAATTGCCAGCGTCACGATCATACCAAGCCAAGCAATAGTCAAGATGCGTGAGTAAATCAGTGGAAAGTTGAAGGCCAAGACCGAGGTTCTGAATTTATTATTTAGCAAGATTGGTAGCCAAGAGGAGGTGGAGAGAACGATAGAGGTCGTCGACCAAGAGATGTGAGCGTCCCAAAGAATCAAAGCGTTTGCCCAGCGATCGACAAAGGGAATTTTCTTGTTGCCGATGGTGTGCTCCATGACATAAGGAATATCGGAAACACCCCAAGACCAACGTCTTTTTTGCAAATATTGCTCACGAACATTGGCCCGCATATCGCCAGCCAAGACTGCGTCCTGATAGATTGGAGTATACATTGGCACAACGGCGTAATTGCCATTGAAGTGAAAGTAGCTTCGCCAATATTGATGCCCATCCTCGACGATGGTATTTGTTGACCAAAAATCAGTCTCAATTAATGCAGCTAGACTCTGAGCATGAGCCGAGAAATTGCGCAGTCGAGATGGCCTTGTCGCTACAATTAATTGCCAAGCAGATGAGCCCATCGCGATCAAACGGGCAAAGATTGGCACATCCCAGATATTATTAAAATACATCGGGATTGGCTGGAAGCTTTTGTGGACAGGATCTGGATCGACGAGATATTTATAGGTAAGGCACGAGAGATACTGTCGATCCATAATATTGTCAGAATCCATCGTCGTGACAATAACTTTGTCAAAATTGATTTTCTGCGTTTTGAAGTATGCAAGAGCTTGGCGACAAGCATGGGAAATATTCCCGCCCTTGCCAATTACTTCTCCGGGAATATCCTTGGGGTGCATATATGAGACAAAGTGACCAACCTTTGAGCCATATTTTCGTGCCATATTTTGGCTAATTATCTCAGCTCGCTCCCGGTCCCTCTCCTCGGTCGCCAGAACATAAATCACCTTTTTGACGTCATAGTCAGAGTTGATGACCGACTCGATTGAAGCATCGAGGATCTTTTGATCTTCCTTATAGGTAGGGACAATGACAAGATGATAAATATCCTGCCAGCCTGGAATCAAGAGCATTTTTTGGCGCCAATTGACCTTCATATCGCGGCTATAATTAATATAGCCTAAAGCCAACCGGTAGGACATAAAGAAAGTTTTAAACAACCAGTAGGTAATAAAAACAATCATATAATAGGCAAAAATCCTGGGAATAAAAAGCGAGGCAATAACTGGGATTACCAAAATAACTGACCAGGTAATCGCGGCTGGCAGGATTTCAAACAATCGGCGATATTTCCAATGTGATTTGGTTTGATTCATCGGAAGATGTAGAAAAATTCTAATATTGTAATCAAATAGACAACGATAGCATTGGCCAAAAGCAATAGATAAGTCACATCGCTATCTTCATCGTATGAAAAAAGCGCGAGAAGTGTATTGATAAAGATGATTATGGCTAAATATTGCACTGGGTAAATGCCGAGACGAATCACAAAATATTGCTCTGGTCCGCTCAAATATCCCTGCCAGAGATAATAATCAAGGCCAAAAGCGATCAAAGTTAGGGCTAATAGGAAGCGGTTTGGCAAATTAATCCAAAAAGCGCTTTGAAGATGAGTAATAAAATTTTTGATTATATTTTTCATATTTTGGAACATTTTACCAATGTTAAAGGAATATTGGAGCCAATAAAGGGAGTCGAACCCTTGACCTCTGCTTTACGAAAGCATTGCTCTACCAACTGAGCTATATTGGCATGGAGTAACATAAAGGCCTGGAACCCACTCCCTACCAAAATGTTTACTCTGTTATCTTACTTTAGCGCAAACTGAACATGTTATCAAGGCCAGAATAGCATCTCAGCACGATTACTATTGATCGACAGCAATAGCCCTTTTGAGACTAATTTGGGGCCATAAATGGCACACAATGATGCACTACAAAAGGGACATCCTGGCCCATTATTTATCTTCCTATTCCAGCATATACAATATCTGACCGATCGAAAGCACCTTTGTCTAAACAATTTCGTCCGTCAATGACTACCTCAATCCCATAAGCACGTAAATATTTTGGGGTCAATTCTTTAAATATACTATGGCTCGTTGCGATTACAACAGCTTTGGCACCTTGCAACGCATTCTTTAGACTATCTGCTGATGATTTTTTAATGATAAATGGATCAAAACTGGCAACATCTGCGCCGAGCTCCTTAAGATGTTCAATTATTTTATATGAAGGACTTTCTCGATCGTCGCCTATGTCGGTTTTATATGACAGTCCCAGAACCACTACTCTTGCGCCACTAATAGTAATTCTTTTAATAGCCAGGCATTCTGTGAGCTTTTTAATAGTATATTCTGGCATATAATTATTTATATTTCTAGCAGTTGTTAAAAAATTATGGGTAAAACCATTTTTTTTGGCATATTCGATAAGGTAATATGGATCTACTGGGATACAATGACCACCAACCCCGCAACCTGGGTAATGAGGCATAAAAGCAAAAGGTTTTGTAGCAGCACCGTTGATGACGTTAACCACATCGATACCAAGATTGTCAAATGACATGGCTAGCTCATTTACAAAGGCAATATTTATATCTCGAAAAGAATTTTCGACTATCTTGACAGCTTCGGCCTCCTTTATTGTATCCATCTCTTTGACTCCACCGGTGATAATAGAACGATAAAAATCAGTTGCCCTTTCCAACCCTTTCTGATTAGTGGCCCCCACAACCCTGGGGATATTCTCTACTGTCCAATATTTATCACCTGGGCTTATTCTCTCTGGGCAATGAGCTAAATAAAAATCTCTATCGCAACTAAGTCCAGATAAATCTTCTAGAATTGGCTTGATAATCTCTTCCGACACGCCTGGATTAACAGTTGATTCAAGTATTACTAATTGACCTTTTTGTAAAAAAGGAGCTATCGATCTACATGCATTTCGGATAGGTTCAAGATTTGGTACAAAGGTTTCACCAACAGGAGTAGGTACACAAATTATTAGTATTGAGGATTTTTTGATATTACTGTAATCAGAACTAACGGCAATATTGCTTGTCTTCAAGCCTTCAGATAATTTTTCATCATTAAAAGGCATCCGCTTTTTGCTTAAAGACACAATTTTTTTAGGATCAGTGTCAATACCTATAACATAATAGTTTTTTCTATCAGCTAAAATTGCTAGCGGCAAGCCAACATATCCTAAACCAACGATTGAAATTGTTTTATTCATAATTGCCCAGGTTATTACACATAAAAATACATATGGAATTTTAATCTTCTGAATATTTTTCTAAATAATTTTGAATCACAGAAAAGTTATCTATTATACTACCCAGATTCCTCGAAGACAGCTTTATGTGCTTGAAATACATAGCCTCACAGAGCTTACCATTTATATACTGCGTCTGTAAAAATTTCAATTCTCCAATTTTTTTATCGATAATGAACAAAGGTATTGATGACAATTCTGTTTTATTTAACCTGATCAAGCCAAGATATCCACTAAGCAAATCATCTATTTTCTTATATTCAACCTTGTCGCTCCAAAATTCGTTTCCAATTATTACTGCCAACTCTTTGGGCAAGAAATGCACTCTCAGTCCAGTAGTATCAATAATAAAAAAATTATTTGTTTTTTTGCAATAAATTACATTATCAAAATGTAAATCTTTATGGATATACTGTATCCCAACTTTTGAAAAATCCAAATAATTTTTGTTTGTCTTAAGTATTTGGCAGCCCCTTTTAACCAAAGAGATGATTGTGGGGTCATTTGAAAACATTTCTATGCATTGGACTTCAGCAAATGTCGACAAAAGACTCTTTGGGGCGAACTCACTTTTTTGAAAATCTAGCTCCGACAAAGCTATGTCAAACCGTGCCGCCAGTTCGCCAAATCTAAAATAAATGTTATCAATTTTCAGACTACTAATCTTTTTACCATCAAAGTATTGGTAGTAGTAACCAATTTTATCCCCTACCTCAAGAATTTTCTCATTAATAGATCTAACGCAAAATTCACAGTGTCTGCTAATTCTTCGCAGATTGTTAATTTCATTTTGAATTAAACTGCCTAGCCCTCTATCAAAGAGTTTAATCACAAAAATCCCAGTTTTTGCTGTTATTTTGTATGTCGACTGCGATAACCCATACTTAAAAAGCGTTACTTCTCGTATCTCTAAACCCAAAACCGACATAGTTTCTTCGATTTCCAAAATATAATCAATCATTTTATATACTCATCTATATGTTCACCAGGAATCCGCTTCAGCTCAAAGAGAGACGTGTCGCAAGAATTAACTCCAATATTCGATGTACAGGCACAAGCGACGTTACTTTCCTTTAATATATTAATAATCTTCTCGTCGTAAGTCGTTTTTCCTCCAAATGGATAGGCAAACGACATAAAATCACTTCCGGTCAATTGCCGTGTCAGTTTCACGGAAGATAGAATTTCTTCTTGAGCCTCTTTAAGATTGATTTTACTTAAATTCGGATGGGTTATAGTGTGAGCCCCAAATGACATTCCTGCCCGAGACATTTCAATTATATTTTCTTTTGAGATATATAAAGAGTCATTTAATTCGTCCCAGTCACAATGCACCTTGAGAGTCTTCTCCAACTCTGCCAGAATCTCGCTTTGCTCCGTTGCAGGTGACGCACTCAAAAACAGCTTCAATGGATACAATGACTCTCGACTTTGTGTCTTAGCACCTTTTAAGTGGAACTCCCGCCATTGGAAACTGAACTCACTCAGTGTCGAGTTATCAATAAGAAAATAATACCAATCTAGCCATCTTGGTTCTTTTTTTAAAGTTGGATTTCCCATAATAAAAAAGGTTGCAGTCAACCCAAAATATTTTAAGACTGGAAATACATTTTTATATACGTCCACAAAGCCGTCGTCAAACGTTAACACGCACGCCTTATCAGGCATCTGGTGTTTATTTTTGTAAGCATCAACAGCTTTGTCTAGCCCAATGATATGGTGGTTACTATGTAAATGTTTGATTTGTCGAACAAATTTTTCTAAATTTACCACAATGTCAGCATGGTGATAGCTAGGAGAGCAGCTATCACCATTTAAACTATCGATTATTCGATGGTACATAATAATATTAAATTCTTTTTTATTCGTCATTCAGATGACTTCTTTCAATATTTTATCCAACTCGTCTTCCTTCATGTTATTGAAGTTATTGATGATTATTAATAATCCAATTGACTGATCTTTTAAAGCTCTCAAATCACATACTAATGAGAACCTTTCCGTATAAATAATTCTGGTTACGTGACCTTGTTGTAAAATTTTTTTATTCGCTAAAAAATTGTCAACTAGCTGGCTAAATTTTTGGTTGTATTTTGAACAATTGAGCACTAATCCTGGATACTCAAAATCTTTTGGCGTTCCGTAAGGTCTCGCTTTACGGAACGCTTCTATCTCCTCTCGAAATCCCCATTCCTTTGCGAGTTCATCAGCAATTAAATCATTCTTCAGTCTATCTTCACCTTTAACCGGAAAATTTTTATCAAAATCCATAGCAATAAGACCAAATAAGTGTACAACCAATCCGATTAACGCAGTATCGGTGAGATCACCAATAAAACCAAAAATCATTAGCCTCTGGTTGCTTGTAATTCTGTGTTTATAAACTAGATTATGGCCCATTACGACGACCTTTGTGCAACTCAAGAGACGATTCAATCCCAATGTTTCCAGCACTGCCCTTACGCCATCAATGGCTCGCTCGATTCGGATTGCATCGGGAAAATTCGAATATGCTATTGAAGTCTCTAAATATAATCTATTCGGCTTTTTGTGCAACATATAATTCATCCACTAATTTTTGATTGATCCACATAGGATTACCTACAATTTTTTGTTCAACAACTTGCTTCGGCCCAATCGTATGGCTTGACCCAACATCATGGAATGCTATATAGCCACCCTTCTTAATAAGGGGAGACCATTGCAGATAATCTTTGAGCACCGATTCATAATCATGGTTACCGTCAATAAATAAGAAATCCAATTTTGTCTCGAACTTTTTGCTCACATTAAAGCTGTAACCCTTGTGAATCTTAATATGCGATAAAACTCCAGCTTTTTTCATATTAATTTTAAATTTCTTAAGAAGAGGATTGTCTCCACCTAATTTCTTTTGTTCTTCTCGATAAAGCTCTTTCGAAGTAGCGTCACCGGAACCGTCAAAGGCGTCAATACAATGCAAACAAGAGTCATGCTTATCTTCAATTGCCCGGGTCAGCACATAGCTTGAACGCCCCAGCCAACTGCCAATCTCAGCCACTGATAGTTTCTTGGCTGATAACGATCTTGCCGTTCGGTATAATTCGCACGCCTCTTTTACACTTAGCCAACCTTCAATCAACAAAAAATCTTTTATTCTAGGCAAGATCATTTCATCGGTAATATATTCTTTTAGCTCCTTGTCGTCAACCTGATGTCGCAGTAGAGAATATTCCCTAGCTAAATTCTCTGTATAATTTAAAATATTCCTCATCACATCAATCGAAAATTGTTGGCTATATCGCAGGCTCATATCGTTCAAACCCTTTAAATTGATTGGATCCTCAATAACTCCAATTTCTTGGTTCTTATCAATTACATCATAATAAAGAGCCAACAAAGTTAAATCTTTTACCGTAAAATCCTTTCCACCTTTGATAATATTGTAATAATAATACCAATCAAAAAGGACCTGCTCTGGTCTGGCCAAGTTCGCCAACCAACCAACCAAATACTTAGATTTCATCTGATGGACAGATCTTACCGGGTAATGTGCGAGACTAATGGTTTTAACAGAATGCTTTTTCCACGTTACCCCATCAATTTTGTTTAAATCGTGACTGCCTTGTTTAATCGTGACTTTTTGCTTATTAGCCAAAACAGCTGGTATCATCACTTTCTCATCATAATTATGTTGTACACTTCTTCGATATCTTATTCTGCGGAGGATATTGGTTTCATCCAAATTATCTTTAAAGGTCGGAACGTATGTAACCCAACTAAGATAAGTGAGGGAATCTTCGGGAAAACTGGCAATCATTTTTTTGATATCAACATTTTTGTATGTGGTAATGAACTCATCAGCATCCAAAGGAAGAATAAAATCAGGATTATATTTCTCGATAGTATCATACATTAAGGACGTAATAATTTCTGCTTGGATATAGGCTGGATTGTGATCAAATACCAAATCTATGGGCAGACCCTCTCTTATTAATTCTAATATGACTTCCAGGGTTCCATCCGTACTGCCGTTATCCAATATCACCATCTTATCTAAAAAATTAAGGTTATAACGGATAAAGGTCTCTATGATATCTATCTCATTTTTCACCATGGTAATCGAATAAATAGTTTTCATTTTGGCTCCTTGCCTATTTTTTATAAAGCTGCCCCATTTTAAAGGGAAATCTCAGGGGGGCACCCGTGGGCAATTCAACAAGTCCGCGCGCATTGCACCAAGCTCGTGTCATCTCTTCAATCATGGTCTTTTTATCTTTATTCTTAATCGAAAAACCATATTTTCCCTTCAAGTCAGTTTCCGTTGGGGTTCCGTAGTTTACCTCTTCTATTAAATACTTTCTGAGCGGCCATTTTAATAAATCCGTGGTTTCAAGTTTTAATGCCGCATTCATTAGTGTAACATTTTGGAAGGGGTAGCGCGCTTCCATGGAGAAATAAGCCCCAGCCCGGTCTGATTTAGAAGTATAGTCTAAAAGTGTTGTATATAAACTATAAAAATAATTGGCTTTATCCCAGGGCTTCGGCCATCCGGCAACTGGCTTGAAATCATTGCGAAACTTGTAGCCATGGAATAACTCGTCACCTCCAGAACCGTCGATTACTACTCGAATATTTTCTTTCTTCATTGCGTCAAATACTGCGTGCATTAATAAATTGCCATTATCAAACTTTTCGCTATCATAGTAATCGTCTTGAAACATATCTTCCAAAGCTTTTTGATATTGCTCTTCGCCAAACTTTATTAAAGTCACCCCCTCGCAGCTTTTTAGCCTATCAATTCTTCTTTCAATGTAGTCAGCTTCATCCGTTCTTTGACCGAATATCTCAATTAGTGAGAAAATATGATAACGTTTTTTTAACTTATCTGCTGAAAAAGCGATGATTCCGCTATCAACTCCTGCAGACATAGGGATTCCCAGCGTTTCTGTATAGTCCATTCTGGTTTCCAACGAGTTTTTTAATACCGCAAAACACTCTCTGGTATCTTTCGAATCACCAGTATACTCATTCCACTGGTTATAACAAAATAATTCTGCTCCGTCTTTGTTGACAACCAAAAAGTGACCAGGTGGCACCTGCCAAATACCCCTGTATGAGGTATAAGGCTCTTGAACTGCATGCGCATGTTGATAAGCCGGCCCCTTCACACTTCGACAAAAATCATGTCTCTCCATGCGATTTATTGCACTTGCACTAGAAGCATAAAGTAATCTTCTATCATCTAGACTAAAATACAAGGGCTTTGTACCAAATTGGTCACGAGCCAATACGATACTCTTTTCCTTATTGTCCCATATCGCAATTGAAAACTCACCATCAAGTTGATTAAATGCTTGATATTTGTCCCGATTATATAACGGCAGCAATACTTCTCCGTCACTGGCTACTTTCTCATTCCATTCTGAATAATTATAGATTTCCCCGTTATAATACAAGACATCGCTACCATGCTTGAACGGCATGCTTCCCCTATTAGCCCCCCCTCGTATAATTAATCTGTTGCCGCCCATCACACAATCGGTAGCAACTTCGGACACCGAAGATTCATCAGGGCCTCTCCTCTGCAAAACTTGCAATGCTCCCTCTACCATATTTGTCAGTTTGCAACTTTCAGGTTTATTTTCGCCGAACCAATAAACTCCGGTTATTGAGCACATAAGCTAACCTACCTTCTGCAGATATAATAACCAGTAGTTTCTTTTGTAACTTTGACCATTCAGCCTAGCATAGCCCTTCTTTTTTTTTAATTCTTTAATCTTAAAATACTGTCCATATTGTTTACGAATATCCTCTTCGCTAAACACTCTCTCCACAAGATCAAGCTCAGCCATCCGGTAAGTGTCATGCTCTGGCCCTGGATTGATTTTTATCAGATTTTTGGCATTTTTATCTCCGTCTTTGCAAAGTGCCCGAACGAAAAACTGGCCGCCAGTTTTCAGCACCCGGTAGGTTTCATTTAAATATACTTTTCGCTCCTCTTCGTTTAGAGAGTTTGAGGATGTGATATCCAGTATAATATCGAAATAATTATTCTCGAATGGGTAAAGAGAACCAATACTAAGTTGAAGATACTTAACCATGACCCCCTTTTTTTCCGCTCTCTGTCTTGCGATTTTAACGGCCGTTGAGGAAATTTCCATTCCCACCACATTATTGCCTAATTCAGAAATATAATTAGAATTTCTTCCCGTGCCCGAACCCAGATCCAAGACATTTAAATCCTCGATCCTAAGCCCAACCGTCTTTTTGACAAACTTCAAAAAACGCAAAACATCATTCTGCGGAACATCTCTACCTGTTATAAGTTGTGGGGTCCTATACTCTTTTTCCCATGCATCATATTGTACCATAGCAATACCTTATCCCTTTTATATTCAATATTATGATAATAGCTTAACAATGTGGTCTGCCAACACATGCGCCTGGGAACCACGTCCTCTTTCCCATTTGTTCATATTTTTGATACGCGCTTTTTGATCATCGCCACCAACAAAATTAACCTTGGTTTTCTCCATATCAGTATAACTCAAAGCCTCATGAACGCTATTATAGCCGCCACCAATCACCAGATAATCTGCTGCTTTAAATAGCCTCGCTATTGGGTAGTAATTTATATCTCTTTGCCCTTCCGCAAAGGGGCTGTTGCTCGAGCGAAATACCTTTAAGTCCCTTGGTAGCTTCTCATTGAATACTTTGCCCAAATGTTTTGGATATGCACCGTTTTCGCATAGCAAACCGATTGGTTCGCCGGTTGGTACATGTAAAAGCTGATGTAACTCTTTCTTGGTTAACAATTCATCTTTCCAAGTGCTGATAATCGGCCAGATACATATATCTCCTTCTACCCCGGGCTCCATAGCGACCACATAAAAATAATCAGGAAAAGTTGATTTGATTTTTCCAAGCCTTCTTAGGCCCACCCATACTTTGGCTAAATTCTGCGAAAGATTAAATACAAAATCGTCAGCTAACCAATCACAAATAAATATATCTATACTTTCAGGGAAATCGTCTTTCTCGGAGAGTATTATGCCAGGCTCTAAATATGCTCTGTATTTAGATCTGAAAGCCGAAGCGTAAAAATCACAATCAATTCCGGCTCGCAAAAAACCCTTATAAACAGCGTTGATGCGAGTTAAATGACCCGATCCAGTACCTCGAGTATACATATAAATTTTTAACTTTTTCATATTACTTCTCATTACAATTCAATTATTTTGGTGTCGAATAAAAGGAATCCGCATCCACATTTTCTTTGAATTTTATAAAAGTATGCCTATTCATTGGGCAAACCGTACACCAACCTGTACCATTTTTTTTAACTCTGTGCCATAACTCAGAATCCCAAGCCTCAGTAAAGCTAGTCTTATTTAAATCGCCCATCACAGGTTCAGAAAAATATTCGACTGCATTACATGGATGGATTTCTCCATTATTTAACAAAATTGCCATCGAATAATTTCGGCCACAACCTGCTAAGGTCGGTGGGTTATAAATGCCTTTAGCGATCTGAGCCACACTGACATCTCCAAACCTAAACAAACCGTCCATGGCATCAAGGCTCAATTTTAACAATATTGGCTTATCTATCAATGCTTTCTTCAAAATTTCTTTACTCTTCGGAATCATAATGTCAATAAAATCATTAATTTTTGATTCACTGGGCCTGTGTTCATTGGAACTACCCTCAAGATAAGACAAGAAAAGAATACCAATATTCAAACCACTAGCCCACTTTAAAAATTGATCGAAATTCTCGAGCATTTCTTTAGTTAAAACTGTTTGGAGACAAGTTCCTATGCCCTCTTCGGTTAAATATTTTATTGCAGCTATAGATGCTCGATACGAACCATTAACGCCCTTGATCTCATCATGGACAAACTCATTATGAGAATAAATTGATATAGTACATGAATCAAGCTTTGTGTGCCCTAACTTTTGGGAAAATTTTTTATCAATTAAATAACCATTTGATTTTAAATTCACTTTCATCGATTTCGCCTTGCAAATATTAATCAAGTCAAATAATTGTGAATACAACGTTGGTTCGCCACCACTAATATTTACAGATTCTACACCAAGCGCGATTGCCTCGTCTATAATTTTAGCCCAATCTGATAAACTGATATCATTGTGGCCATGTGATTTTTTATAATTGTCCAACCTCTGTTTACAAAACGCGCAATTAGCATTGCACTTCAATGTTGGTTTTAGAGTCAGCGATTTTAATCCCTCATGTATTTTAACTTCCTTCTTTTGCTCAGTCATTTTTTCATTCCTATTTCTTAGTCATTATCAGCTTACTTAATCTCTTGCACAAATTCTTTGTAGGCTTGAAGAAAATTCTTTATTTGACTATCTGTATGCGCGTTAGTCATCACTCCGAGCCCTTGCCATGTATAAAAGCCTTTCGTCATCAAAGACATTTTGGATATTTTGTCTCGGAGAGGAATATCAACTGCTTCTGGATCCCAATGCTTTAAGGCATTTTTATAATCATAGGATTTTTTATTTTTAATATAACGAATTGTTCCTATGGGAAAGTTTGGTATGCCCTCGTCGTGACTTTCACCAGTTATATGTACTGCTATATTGTTTTTTTGAAAAAGATCTTTTAGCTCCTCCCTAACAAGATTCATGTTCCCCAAAATCTTTTGATATATTTTATCTGCATTATCAGTTAGATACTCCACCATTGTTTTCACCGCGACTAAGGTTGCTGGGTGAGAAGTAAAAGTTCCGCTATCAGCCCACACCCTTGCCGGCTGAGATGTAGAAGCGCAAGACAAAACTTCCTTCCTGCCAGCGATACAGGCGAATGGCATACCTCCAGAAATTGCTTTCCCAAACATTACAATATCTGGTTCAATATCATATAATTTATACATACCGCCGGGGCGTACTCTAAAACCCGTTACCATCTCATCTACTGCCAATATAACCCCATATTTTGTAGCCAACTCACGAGATTTCTTAATAAATGCTTTGTCGGCGACAACCATGCCAGAGTTTCCCAGCACTAGTTCCAGAATAAAAACTCCAAGTTCGTTGCCATGTTTTTTAAAACATTGTTCTAACGCCTCACAATTATTAAAGGGTACAACAATTGTATCAGCTGCTAATGTGTTGGATATTCCTGCGCTCTCCATAATTACCCTTTCTAGACCATTCGGGAATTTTACCCCCTTCAAAGACCATGGATGAGCTCCGTGCCATCCTCCGGCGATCTTTAGAACTTTGTACCGTTTCGTATAAGCTAACCCCAACATTATGCTATACATTGTAGCTAGAGTACCACTCGTGGTAAAAACAAACTGTTCCAGCCCAGTCACACGCTTCAGCAA
>JBAXQZ010000006.1:0-20158 GCA_037131475.1 bacterium
CTGGAAGATTGACTACTACAATCAGACTCTTGATGAATGGGAGGATCCGCTCTCACAGGATTGCAAGAGAGTGCTTACGGTGATGCTTGCAGATGAGTATTGAGATTAGCTAGGCCTGAGAGTCAATAAGATTTTCAGGCCTTTTACTTTTTAGTTTGATTTTGAATAAATAATTTAAGGAGGTTTAGATGAATCAAGAAGCGAATTTTAAAGAGATGGCCAGGCGTAATGACATCGCCAGGCAGTTGGGATTAAATGTTGTGCTGAGTACTAAGGCAGCGCAATTACCAGATACCAACGAGTTACTATATACAGTTCGATCATTTAGCAATTTCACACAAAAAGACGATCCGTACGGCTGGCATGATCTGGGATACTTCGATTGGAAGGGCCAAAGAGTGCTTTGGAAAATTGATTACTTTGACGAATTGTTAAAACATTTCGAGGAGCCGCTATCGGATAATTGCAAAAGGATTGTAACTGTGATGCTGGCCAGTGAATATTGAATAGATTAAGCCCGGGAGTCATTGCGATTCTCGGGTTTTTTTTGTGGTTTGCCCAAACATTGGTTTATTTATATATTTTAATGGAATTTAACATCAAATTGACCTGGAATGACTCATTTTTCGGATACAAGACAGATAATTTTCCTTCTGGTTTCGGATTTAATATAAGATCTCCGCGAGTATTTGTTGCGTCTAGAGCCTGATCGTTATTTAGATAACAAAGAGTTCTCCCGTCAATTTGTCGGCTCTTGTAACCGTTAATATAGCTGGAACCATATGTATCATGATATGTATCGTATTTTTCAAGGTCTGCGCAATTATTAATTTTCGAGTATGAGAGTTCTTCGCCGTCTCCGTTTGCTTTTGTATTAAAGGTAGCATTGGCAGAAGAATAAACAAAATGAATTAGATCGATGGACATATCAAGTTGCTCAGCAGTTCCGATATCTAAAAAACTGCCCAAGCTACTGTCGCCAGATTGGTTAATAGCGCCATTGAATCTAAGTGGATATCTGATCGAAAATATTTTCTGCCCACTGGATTCATAAGTGTAAGTTTTGATTGGCAAATACCAATAGGCCAAACCCAGCAGGCACAGGCTGATTAAAACTATAAATCCAACAAATAACCACTTGATTGGTCGACTTAAACTATTTTTCATTTTTATCTCTTTCTATTCGTTTTTTTATTATTTTCCATTTAGATATTTATCTCCAGATCGTTGCCAATAGATACCCCAGTAGAAGTACTGCAAGTGAATAAAAGAACAGTTTTATGCGAACATATGAAGATAATTTCTCAATTTCTTTTACAGGGCTTAATACGAGAGTGACAGCCGCCAAAATAGAAAATGCCAGCCGATAGATATTGTGATAACTATTATCCCAATTCGAAAAATATCCCAACATCCCACCAATCAGGACAAATACAGCAAAAAAATAGCGCCAGCTAGTACTGAATTTACCTAAACCGACTTTACTTTTCATTTTTCTCTCCTATTAAAATTACTTACTTCTGTTTTTCTTTTTTAGCTGTACAACTTGAATGACAACGATAATAATGGCGACAAGCCACCACCCAAGAGGTAATTTCAAGTCATTCGCACTATAGAACGCGGTGATCCACACGAGAAAAATGAATAAAATCGTTTTTGCTAGTTGCAACATTTTGTTCCTTTGCTATTTATTTTTTGTTATTTTGCCGAAAACAAACATTAGAAAATAGTAGACCAGAAGGAATACAAGAGCCCCAGGAATCAGTATCCACAGAGCACCTGTTTGACTATAATTCGCCGCAATGCACTCTGCTATTAGAATGGCAATCAAGAGAGCCGCAAATTGTCCAAAGTCAAATTTATTTTTCATATTATTTCCAATCAATATTATTTATTTTCCCTTTTGTCCTTACGATTCCAGTAGATTTCCATCAATATGGCAACAAGTAGACCAAAGCTAACAGAAGCGATAATCCCAGCTAGCATCCCTTGTCCAATTGACGAGTAATGCGGTGGGACTATTCGGCCGTTTGAATAAAGACTGGAGGCAAGTTGCCAGATAAGATATCCTGCTGAATAACCAGCCCAACCCGTTAAAAATCTTTTGTTCATCCAACCCTCCTATTTATTTATTCACAAAATTCTAGTTACCTTGACATAATCAATATTATTTGCTATAATATCAACATGCTACATAACCAATTCTTGTATATATTATACAAGATAGTTGTTAAATAGCGCAAGGGAAAATCATGATAGTTTTCGCCTTCTTGCTCATCTTGAGCACAGCACCTCGTCACTCGGCTGTGACGGTCGTTCCGTCAACAGCTAGTGCGCAGATCCTCACCGATGAGGAAATGCAATCAATTAGTGGCCCAATGGCCACGCCCAAGGACATTGCTGAATGGAATCAGCGACATCCCTGAGCGGAATCAGTGTGCAGCTCGAAAAAATAGCTGTACCGTGCCGGAACCCCCAACTACTCATCTTGCAATTTGCAAAATGTAATAGTCGGGGGTCTCTTTTTTTTAGATTCACTTAAGAGTGATATTGGCTAGTGAATATTGAATAGATTAAGCCCGGGAGTCATTGCGATTCTCGGGCTTTTTTGTGGTTACATACTTGCCAGAGTACCGAACAAGATAATAATTAGGAGAATAAAAATAATAAAGAATATGGCCGATGTTATTTTCAAGGCCTTATTCTTTATAAGCATTCCCAATATCAATGTTACAGTAGCGGCGACAAATGATAACAATATTATTAATGAAAAAGGCATATAATATCCTTATATTCGTTTCTTTTTTTAGCTGTACTACTTGAATGACAACGATAATAATGGCGACAAGCCACCACCCAAGAGGTAATTTCAAGTCATTCGCACTATAGAACGCGGTGATCCACACGAGAAAAATGAATAAAATCGTTTTTGCTAGTTGCAACATTTTGTTCCTTTGCTATTTATTTTTTGTTATTTTGCCGAAAACAAACATTAGAAAATAGTAGACCAGAAGGAATACAAGAGCCCCAGGAATCAGTATCCACAGAGCACCTGTTTGACTATAATTCGCCGCAATGCACTCTGCTATTAGAATGGCAATCAAGAGAGCCGCAAATTGTCCAAAGTCAAATTTATTTTTCATATTATTTCCAATCAATATTATTTATTTTCCCTTTTGTCCTTACGATTCCAGTAGATTTCCATCAATATGGCAACAAGTAGACCAAAGCTAACAGAAGCGATAATCCCAGCTAGCATCCCTTGTCCAATTGACGAGTAATGCGGTGGGACTATTCGGCCGTTTGAATAAAGACTGGAGGCAAGTTGCCAGATAAGATATCCTGCTGAATAACCAGCCCAACCCGTTAAAAATCTTTTGTTCATCCAACCCTCCTATTTATTTATTCACAAAATTCTAGTTACCTTGACATAATCAATATTATTTGCTATAATATCAACATGCTACATAACCAATTCTTGTATATATTATACAAGATAGTTGTTAAATAGCGCAAGGGAAAATCATGATAGTTTTCGCCTTCTTGCTCATCTTGAGCACAGCACCTCGTCACTCGGCTGTGACGGTCGTTCCGTCAACAGCTAGTGCGCAGATCCTCACCGATGAGGAAATGCAATCAATTAGTGGCCCAATGGCCACGCCCAAGGACATTGCTGAATGGAATCAGCGACATCCCTGAGCGGAATCAGTGTGCAGCTCGAAAAAATAGCTGTACCGTACCGGAACCCCCAACTACTCATCTTGCAATTTGTAAGTGTAATAGTCGGGGGTCTCTTTTTTTAGATTGACCTAATGATAGTATTTTTTTAAACTTCTTCCCAAACATCCCCTGTAATTCCGAACTCTACAACTTTTTCAATCATCGTCAAACGAATGGTCAAGTCCGGTGCGTAGAGTTGGGACAGTTGCGATTTGATGTATTTGCTGACATAAGCAAGCTGCTTATCGTCAACACAAACAAACATAACTGCCGGGAAGTCTTGGCCGGTTTTGGCCTCCCAAATACTTTGCTGGTAAAATTTCAGATATTTTTTAAGGCGCATTCGTAGCCACTTTACCGGCAGATTGGGGAGAATTTCCAAAAAGTATCGCTTAATCTTTTTTGTTTTCTTTTCTTCGATATAGGCATGGGGCGAGAGGTTGGTTAAGAGCTCTTCGTATTGGTGATCGGGGTAATCGCTTTTGACAAACATTTCAAAACTGATCTTGTCTTTAGTTTTGGCCTGCAGATCGAGACAGATATCGGCTAATAGAAGCGATCTGCTTACAAAAGAATTTGTGCGATCTTTTTCATGATGAAACTTTTCCAGGGCGGATTTATCGCTCCCGTCTTGAGTGGCTAGATATTTGATGCCATTTTGATCCAGGTAATATATTTTGGCTTTGGAATCTTTGATTACTTTTTTATCATCGATTGTTTTAATGAATTTCTTTTCCGTTAAGTCGTTTAGCCAGATTAGAATTCTTTTGTGGTTTTTGTGATTGAGGTATTTTTGTATTTGGGTTCTTTCTAGGAATCTAAAGCGATAGAGAGTAGAGATGATTTGATGTTGTTGTGGGGTTATTGTTGGTATTTGTATTTGTGATTTTGTTTGAGTCTTTTGTTTGTTAATATTATTCTTTATGCCAATCCCATCCTTACTCCTTTCCTGTATAGGATTAGGACCGGATTTTTCCGTTTTTTGATCTTGAAAAGGCTCATTTTTTGTCTCATTAGAAATGACCAAATGAGACACTTTTGCAACCGGTTTTTGTCTCACATGTCTCATTTGCTTTTCCGGATTTTCATCATCAATAACTGGATTTTCAACGACGGCATATTTAGAACGAGACCTCTCTATCACTGCCGATGCGGTTGCCTTATCGCCTTTAACGGTGAAATTATCGGCTTGGGCGAGGAATGAATCCTGGGCCTGTCCAACCGAGATTTTAATGTAGAAGTTATAGAGTAGCAGGTTGCCGATCTCGTGTTTGTTAACTTCGGGTGAAAAGATCGGCAGGATAAACTGTTCGTCTTCGGGGTTGGCGGTTCTAAAACAAATGACCGTTCCGACATTGGCCAATATTACTTTAACAATATCTCGGTCTTCGATCTGCGAAATTGATTGATGAGCTAAGATTGTGGAGACTCGATATTTTCTGGCTTCAGATACAAGCTCGGCGAAACTCTCCGTTGCGAAGTTTTGAAACTCGTCGACATAAAGATAAAAATCACGGCGCTCTTCTTCGGGAATGGTAACTCGCGCGAGGGCGGCCAACTGAATCTTGGCGATCACCAATGAGCCGAAGAAGCTCGATTCGTCCTCACCAATCTTGCCTTTGGATAAATCACAAAGCAAAATCTTGCCCGAGTTAATGATGTCGTCAAAATTAAGAGTGCTTTTCTTGTGCGATAAGATCCAGAAGTTAATCGGAGAAGCTAAGAGTCCGCCAATCTTGTTGGTAATTGGAGAGATAACAGTGTTCTTCTGCATGCTGCCCAAGTTATTAAACTCATTGACCCAATAATCCCGTAAGACTTCATTCTTTAATCCCTTGATAATTTCTTTGCGGTAAGAGTCTTTGGTCAATAGGTCGAGAATCGTCCGTAGAGTCGGCTCCGGAGTCTCTAGAGCCGTAAAGATGGCATTGCGCAGGACATACTCCATCCGCGGCCCAAAATATTTCTCATCATAGAATTTTTGAAAGACACTGATCAAACTACTGGCAATCAAAGCTTTTTGCTTTTGAATTTGACTGACAGTTAACGAACCATTTTTGGGCAGTTCGAGAAGGTTCAAGGCGACCGGATAGGCATCATCGTCAGGAGCAAACCAGACCACATCTTTGATCCTGTTTTTGGGAATAACTCGCAAAATATTTTCAATCAACTGTCCATGCGGGTCAAGCACGGCCACCCCCTTGCCATTTACAATATCGCTGTAGATCATATTGGAAAGCAAAGTGGTTTTTCCCGACCCTGTTGCCCCCAAAATGTAGGTATGCCTTCGGCGTTCATCTAGGGTCTGACCGATAGCTGTTTCTGTGCCACCATAGCTATTGGTAGCAAAGACATTATCAAACTTGGTTTCAGTTTGTTTGAAAGATAACGGCGCAGGCAAAGGAGAGCTTTTACTCTTAACCATATCTTCGGTCTTGGTTGTATCCATATATGGGAAATGATAGATATCGGTTAGTTCTGAAACCGATAGTATCGGATTATTGGCAAATGAGAATTGTCGCTTGGTAAAATCTCTTAATGGTGAGCGGAGAAACGAAAACAAACCGTTTGATTTTTGAACTAGCGATTGGTAGGCACTGCCCAGTGAGCTAAACGAAGCCAAAAAGCCCGAGCTTCTGAGTTTTGCTTGTTCCTGATTATCGGTTTTGATTAAAAGTCTAAGTGAAATTTCAAAAAGAGTTTGATCAACTTTTCCCTTGATTACTTCACGCAATTCCTCTTCATAAGGATTTAGAATCTCTTGGCGGTTAGTTGTTGCCTGAACGATAACCTTTCTTGTGGCTCGGTTTTCAATGTTATTTAATCCATCAAAAAAGGTGGTAATGATACCGGCAAGGAACTGCAGAATCGCCGAGAAGAATTTTAAAATTCCCATAATGATTGCCGACAAAACTTTTAGGACTTTTGCTATCTTGCTTTGGTTTATGATTTCGCTTAAGGGCTGGTTGTTGTAAATCAACTTCTCGATTTTTTCAATATATCTAACAATACTTCTGTGACTTGATCGCAGAACTGGACTGGCCAGAACTTGGAAGACCATCATCTCGTTTTTTTCCAGTTTCGTCATGTTGCCAGTAATGTAGGCAATCGGGTCATGTTCAATGAGCGCCTTGTTTTCCTTTAGTGGCAGTACAAAATCATTAGTCAATTTTAATTCGATTACTTTTGCCCTCTCAACCGGTTTCCAGCTCCATTGTATTTTTTCCTTGATCAATAGGTTCTCGGGTAAATACTCCTTGATCTCATTGATCTTGAGGCCCGGTAAGAATGAGAGCAGACCTTTTTCTATCACAAAAGCATCTTTTTCGGGTATTGCCAAAATGTAGCGGATCCCTTGCTCTCTACTAGCAACAATCTCAAGGGAATAGAGCTTCTTATTGCCGATTATCTTGTCCCAAAGACTGCGCTGACCGGCTAGCGAATGAAGTAGAGAGAAGAATTGTTCCATTGAATAAGCTGACTTGGAGGTGGCCGAAGGAAACACTAACTCCAAAAAAGCAAGAGGTTCTTTTTTGCGAAGCAATTTTACTATTAAAAATCGCCAAACCAGATAAATCAAGGCAATTACAAAAATACCGCCCAAAACGCTGGCGATATTACTGTACGGGAGAGAGAATGTATAGAAGAAATTGAAGAGTGCTAATTTCCAATCAACAGGACCCGGAATGCCAATTGTTACGAGAAGAAATGTTTTTTGAAAAAAAGTTAGCGGGAGATGGTTTTGCAGTGCATACAGCAGATCAACTGCAAACCTGCCGTCGTGAGGCGATGGCGTGTATTTTGATAGAAACGAATCCGATAGAACCGAAGCACCGTAAACCGATGAAGTGGTATCTGGCAGGATTATCTTATCAGGTAATCGCTGAGGGGTGATAATGTTTGACAATTCATACTCCCTCCCCTCCATATTTAGTTGTAATTTAATTGCACACTAGCAAATTCGAAAAGCAATTGCAAATTTTTCAGTCAATTTTTCAGTCAATGTAAAGAAATAAGGAATATCACAAAAAATATCGAATTGCAAAAAAAATTCAAAAAAACCTTTATTTCTGTGCTTGGAAAGAGTAAGATAATATCAACTATTCAGGTGAGAGGTTATTATGTTGAAGAATAAAAAAGTAGAGGAACATAAATGGCAAAAACAACATCTGCAAATATCGGGTTTGAAGAAAAGCTTTGGGCGGCGGCTGACAAGATGCGTAATAACATGGATCCGGCCGAATACAAGCATATCGTATTAGGTCTGATATTCCTCAAATACATCTCTGATTCTTTTGAGATTCTTTACGAAAAAATAGCCAAAGAAGAAGGCGAGAAAGAAGCCGAGGACAAAGACTATTATATTGCCGAAAATGTTTTTTGGGTACCAAAAGAATCTCGTTGGAATGCCTTGCGAGATGCGGCCAAGAAACCAGAAATTGGAAAGCTTATTGACGATGCCATGATCGCAATTGAAAAAGAAAATCCTGACCTCAAGGGCGTTTTGCCAAAAGATTATGGTCGTCCAGGTCTCGACAAGCTTCGTCTCGGCGGTGTGATTGATATCATCAGTGATATTGACCTAGCTGAAAGCAAGGAAAATTCCAAAGATTTGCTTGGCCGTATTTATGAATATTTCCTCGGCCGTTTTGCTGGCACAGAAGGCAAGGGTGGCGGTGAATTCTATACCCCGCAATCAATTGTCAAGCTTCTAGTTCAAATGCTTGAGCCGTACTCTGGTCGTGTCTACGACCCTTGTTGCGGTAGTGGTGGTATGTTTGTCCAAACCGAAATATTCAATCATAACAGCCCAGGTCGTCACGACGACATTGTTGTCTATGGTCAAGAATCCAATCATACGACTTGGCGACTCTGCAAGATGAATCTGGCACTTCGTCATATCCGTGGTAATATCGAGCATGGCGACTCATTTGGCAGTGACCATTTCAAGGATCTCAAGGCTGATTTTATTCTGGCAAATCCGCCTTTCAATATCTCTGACTGGGGCGGCGAAACACTTCGCAATGATGTTCGTTGGAAATACGGCGTGCCGCCAAAAGGCAGCGCAAACTATGCTTGGATCCAGCACATGATCCATCATCTTTCGCCGACCGGTATTGCTGGCTTTGTTATGGCCAATGGCTCGATGAGTTCCAACACATCTGGCGAAGGAATAATTCGTCAGAATATGATCAAAGCTGGGCTCGTCGATTGTATTGTTGCCCTGCCGAGTCAACTTTTCTATAGTGTTGCCATCCCTGCTTGTCTTTGGTTTGTTTCGAAAGACAGATACGATCATAAATTCCGCAATCGTCATGATGAGATTCTTTTCATCGATGCCAGAAAGATGGGCATTATGGTCACTCGCAAAAATCGTGAACTGACCGAAAAAGACCTCAAACTCATCTCTGAAATATACCACAATTGGCGCAATATCGATGGCAAGTACGAAGATGTCAAAGGCTTCTGCAAAGCCGCCAAGATTGAAGAAGTTGAGAAAAACAGCTTTGTCCTGACACCTGGCCGTTATGTCGGTAGTGAAGTCGTCGAAGAAGATGACGAAGTATTTGAGGAAAAGATGAAACGACTGGCTGCTGAGCTAAACCAGCAATTTGATCATTCAAAGGTTTTGGAAGAAAAAATCAAAGAAAATTTAGCGAAATTAGATATAATGTAAACAAAAGCTTTGGTTTTGTTTACATCGACCAAGGCAATGTAAACAAAAAAATAAATCAGGATACATAATGAAAGAAAATAACGACAATCAAATTATATTTTATACTGCTCCGACAGGACAGGTAAAAATTGAGGTACTTTTTGAAGGTGAAAGTATCTGGCTGTCACAGAAAAGAATGGCAGATCTTTTTGACTGTACTCCTGAAAATATTATCGCTCATTTGCAGAATGTATATTCCAATAAGGAATTATCCGAAACCGCAACTACTAAGGATTATTTAGTAGTTCAAAAAGAAGGAACTAGACAGGTAAATCGCACAATAAAAATGTACAATCTCGATGCCATCATCTCTGTCGGCTATCGGGTCAATTCCGAAAAAGCCACGCAGTTTCGCATCTGGGCAACCAAGACCCTACGAGACTTTATCATCAAAGGTTTTGTTCTTGATGATGATAGATTGAAAAACGGCATTCACTTTGGCAAGGATTATTTCAAAGAATTGCTCGAGCGAGTTCGCTCGATTCGTGCCAGCGAAAGAAGAATTTATCAGCAAATTACTGATATTTTTGCCGAGATAAGTGATGATTACGATCCAAAATCTGAGATTTCCAAGAACTTTTACGCCATGATACAAAACAAGTTTCACTATGCAATTGCCGGCCAGACTGGCGCTGAAATTATCTTCACTCACGCTGATAAAAACAAAGAAAATATGGGACTTACGACTTGGAAAAATTCGCCAAGCGGTCGTATCTTGCAGTCAGATGTGACTGTGGCCAAGAACTATCTTTCTGAAGAAAAGATCAAAAGACTGGAGCGAACCGTCTCTGGCTACTTTGACTACATCGAAAATATCATCGAAAATCGTCAAACTATGAGCATGAAAGACCTGGCTGAAAGCGTCGACAAATTCCTAGGCTTTAACGAGTACAAAATTTTGGTTGGTAAGGGCAAAATATCCCACGACAAAGCCGAACAAAAAGTCATCGCCGAGTATAAAGAATTCAACAAAACTCAAAAGATAGAATCTGACTTTGATAAGGAAGTGGTCAAGCGGTTAAAGAAACTGAAAGATAAAACTGATCCAGAGAAGGAAGAAAAATGATAGAAGGCATAGACGGAAAAGTAAAACTATATAATTGGGAAGGTCTGGCATGGGATGTTGATTATGATATCAATGGATATGACACCGTTTATGCTAGGTGCCCTATCAAAGGCTGTCATTGCAGACTGAACAAATCTAAAGGTAAATATGAGTACGGGGAATATAGGTATGAATGTCCAAAGTGTGGAAGAAAATTTATATTAGGTAAACCAGCCGAAGAAATGGCCAAGGACTTTTCTAATGTTCTTGATGCAAAGCAATATGAGGAAGCAGAAATTATCAATATTGATGGGGACTTGATTCGGGTTCAGCGGGAAGTCGTAAAAGATGAGGATTACTGGGTTGACGCCAAGATTTCAAAAAATAAGAAAGGCGAATTGCAATTAATGGTTTTGGCAGGAAGTCGGAAGGATGGCGACAAGGCACAGTTGTTTCTTGATCCAACTCACGAACGACTTGGCTTTGATCAAAACAACGACCACCCAGCAGAAGTATTCTCTGTTGTTACCGCCGTGTTCAAAAATTCAAGGGGAACTATCGATGCAAAATAAGAAAGAAACGAGTGGAGACGGCACAAAGCAGGATCTACAAACACAATTTGTTTACAATGAAGTTTGTGAATCTTATAGAATCCAGGAAAGCTCAATAAATCTCGTTAATACAAAATTTAATTGGCTGATGGGCGCTAATATAGCTATTATGGGTTATATATTGAGTAAGAATTTTTCTCTAGACCCACTAATCACTGTCTGTTTAGTATTACTTTTTTTATCATTGATTATCTCAATTGTATCTTTATGGTCTCTAGATTATTCACGAGGTCCTAGACTTACGGAGTTAATCAACGCAAAGAGTTGGGACTATGCAATGTTAGTAAACAAGACAGCCGAAAAAATTTCAAAAAATATAGAATCAAATAGCTATACCATCTTGAGACTTACAATATTTCTCAAACTTAACATAATTCTATTTGTCTCGGGATTAATACTTATTTTTATTAAAATAATTTAAGGAGCGACATGGCAGAAGAACAGGAAGACGTTAAACCTACACCAAGTGCAGAGCCCGATTTTTCTGATGGAAGCGACTGGCACCAATTTAGTGAAAATTCTGACACAACAACAAGGGGAGTCGAAGCCGATAATGCTAAAAAATAACCAAACGCAATTTAAAGAAACCGAAATCGGTCTGATTCCTGAGAGTTGGGAGGTTTTGAAATTAAGTGATCTTATCTCAGTTAAACATGGTTATGCGTTTCAAGGCGAATCTTTTTCCGAAACTCAAACAGATAAGATTTTACTCACACCTGGAAACTTTAGTATTGGTGGCGGTTTCAACGACACAAAATTGAAATATTACAAAGGCAATATTCCTGCTAGTTACTTATTGAAGGAAAAAGATTTAGTCGTAACTATGACTGATTTGAGTAAGCAAGCAGATACACTCGGCTACTCCGCTTTGGTTCCTAACAATAAAAATATATTATATCTACACAATCAGCGAATCGGTCTTGTGGAGGGTATTTCTGAAAAGATTGATAAAATATACCTGTATTGGTTGATGAGATCAAAAACATATCGTGATTGGGTCGTTGGTAGTGCAACCGGCACAACGGTTAAGCACACTTCGCCATCAAGAATATGCGCTTTCGAATTTGCTCTTCCGCCACTTCTAGAGCAGCAAAAAATTGCGGAGGTTTTGGGGGCGCTGGATGATAAAATTGAATTGAACCGAAAAATGAATAAAACCCTCGGATCCCTCGGCCAGTCAATTTTCAAGCACTGGTTCATTGATTTTGCAGAGAAAGATGATTGGAAAAAATTTACACTCGGCTCATTTTTTCCGATTACAACAGGCAAGAAAGACGCTAATTTTTCTTCGAATGATGGTCAGTACCCATTTTTTACCTGTTCACAAGATAATCTCAAAGCCGATAGTTATAGTTTTGATTGTTCAGCGTTGTTATTGGCAGGAAACGGAGAATTTAGTATCAAATGGTATGAAGGCAAATTTGAAGCATATCAAAGAACTTATGTATTGGCACCATACAAAAAAGAACTACTAGGTTTCTTATATTTTTTGGTTAATTATTCCTTGTCAGATATTACTGCAGGGCATCGTGGCTCAGTGATTAAATTTTTAACAAAGGGAATGATCGAAGATTTTGAAATTGATTTGCCGCCAGAAGATAGCTTAGTAGATAAAGCAGAAATATTTTCAAATATTATCAAGCAAATTGACTTTAATAAAAGGCAAATCGAATCTTTATCACAAATTCGTAATTCTCTTTTGCCAAGATTAATGAGTGGAAAGTTGAGGGTGAAATGATACTAAAGCAAAGCGTTGTGTATACATTTATATTCATTTTGAGATTTTTATCGTTTATCCTTGATTTTTTTCATTTGGTAATTATTGGTTGCAATTATCCCAATGACCCTATTATGGGTGTATTGGATGATGATTATGCCAAAAAACAAAAGGATCTGGAAGATCCGCCAAAAGAACTCAACACTGTCGTTTTCTTTGGCTACAAAGTGAGAATTTGGACTTTAGTTAGTTATTCAATAATTAATCTCTTATTTTATTTCTTATTCTTTTTCTTATCCTTCAAGCCATTAATAATTGTAAACATTTTTAACAATAGTTTCCTTACATTAAATTATGCTATCGCCAGTATAGTTTTATACCATGAATATATCCCTAGGCTTATTAGATTGGGTATGAAATCACTAAAGAACAAAGAATTAAACATGGCCAAATATGTCCCAAATTATACTTATTAAGATTCAATCGAGAAGGAATGATTGTCAAACCAACGGCTCTCTTCTGCCAAGATTAATGAGCGGGAAGTTGAGGGTGAAGTGACACTTCAGGATGTATTAGGCATTTTAGGTATATTTGCTTCGATTTTTATTGCATATCATATATACTTTTTATCAAAAAGACTCGGCTTCAGAGATAAATTAACTCATTCAGAGGAGATTAGAAACAAAGTGGAAGAGTTGCTTGGGAAAGTAAGAAAAGGGATCAATCGTAAAGTGGAGCTAGTTAATATTTATAAATACAAGAAGTACTATCCGCAAAATAATGATTATAATAGGCTTGGCTATACTTATCTTGGTGCTGAAATAAAAGATATTCGGTATGATGGAATAGAATTTTTTGCAGAAATGCCAAAAGAAATTTATTTGCGACCAGACGGTAAGTATGGTTTCAAAAAAACTAAAAAGAAAGTCAATTTTCTTGTTTATCCAGTCGGTTTAATTCCGTACGAATGGATTGAATACATTGATTTAAGAGGAAATGAATTTGGCTACAATCCTTTATTTTTCGTTAATTTTAAAGGAATTAAAAAATATCCTTATAAAAGAATGTTCTATTATAAAAAAAGTGAACGTTATGACAAATCTACAGACCCGCTGGGAATGGAATTTGTAGAGACAATTGAAGTGGAGGATAACTAGAATGCCATTTTTACCAGAAGATTACATTGAAGTGCAAAGTCCTGCTTTATTATTTCCTGATTTTATAACACATCTTCACTATTTGGGGTGTGTCAAAGAATTGTCAGATGGAATATCTATAAGTACGAATATTCAAAGTGCAGGACAGTTTGCAGAGTCATCTATTGTGAGAAAAAAAGTTAAATTAATCGAATTAACTTACAAAAATCTAGTAGAGGAAAAAAGAAATATTGATCAAGTACATGATTATTCGATGATCTGCGTTTCTTGGGTTCCTGTAAAATCTTATTATCTAATGTTTAATTTACTACTTCTGCTGGAGTATTTAATATTTGAAAATGATGACTGGCTCACGGCTCAACACAGAGATTTGTGTAATAAGTTTAGAGATCAGCTTAAAAATAGGCAAATATCATTTTCTGAACACAAAATGAATATGTGCTATACTGCGATCGAGATTGAGAGTTGGACAATACCTCGTTCAGACAATTTAAGAAGTACACCGGCAAGCCAAGATGTTCGGGTAAAACAAATTATTAAGAAACTTTATGAATACAAAAAAGAAGATTTTAAACGCGCCAATAAACTTAAGAGGTTATCGGGTAAAAAATTAAAAGATTTTAAGAATTCGTGTACACTATGTCTTTTTGACTTTTTTTACTGGTATAGAATTAAAGCAAACTATAGAGACATGGAGTTTGTAGATAGCGGAGTGCCAATAGAGCAATTTTATTCTTTTTACTCGAATTACTATTTATTAACAATGAATTGCTATCAAGCTTTCAAACAACTAATAAATCAGCTTTCTCAAGAAAAATTAGGAAGGGAGATTTTATGAAATATACTGAATCAGATTTAGAGCAAGCGGCGATTGAGTGGTTTCAGGAACTAGGCTACGCCTATGTTTTTGGACCAGACATTGAGCCTGGCAGCGAAAAGCCCGAGAGAGAGAATTTTTCGGATGTGGTTTTGGCTGGCCGACTGCGGGCGGCGATTGCCAAAATCAATCCAGATATTCCTTTTGAGGCACAGACGGAAGCGGCGAAGAAAGTGCTGAATGTGACGAACTTTAGTTCTCGCATGAGCTCGAACAATAGGGAATTTCATAAATATCTGACTAGCGGAGTGGATGTCGAGTACCAGCGAGCCGATGGCTCGATTGCTGGTGACAAGGTCTGGCTGATTGATCAGAAAAACTTAGACAATAACGACTGGGTGATACTCAATCAATATACAATCTCAAAGGAAAAGTTCTCGACAAGCTCGAACGATAAGATCCTGAATCAAGTTCAGGATGACAAGTCAAAAGGGAATAACTTTTCGGGTACTCGTCGACCCGATCTGATGGTTTTTGTGAACGGTTTGCCGCTGGCTATCTTTGAACTCAAGAATTTAGCAGATGAAAAAGTGGGTGTCAAAGATGCGTTTAATCAGATTCAGACTTACAAAAACGATATTACTTCACTTTTTGTTTACAACGAATTAGCTATTATTTCTGACGGTCATGATGCACGAGTTGGCACGATTTCATCTGATCTCGACCGCTTCATGCGATGGCGTACTATCGACGGTGAAGAGAAAGCCTCGGATGCAATTCCTCAGCTTGAAGTTTTGATTCGTGGCATTTTTGATAAATCTCGGCTTTTGGATATTGTGACTCATTTTGTAGTTTATGAAGAAGCTGGCGATAATTTGATCAAGAAGGTGGCGGCTTATCATCAGTATCATGCGACTAACAAAGCGATTGCGCGAACATTGAAGGCCACAGCGCTTGATGGTGATCGTCGTGGTGGTGTGGTCTGGCATACACAAGGTTCTGGCAAAAGCTTGACCATGGCTTTTTATGCTGGGAAGTTGATTGAGGCCTTGGACAATCCAACTATTGTGGTTCTGACTGATAGAAACGATCTCGATCATCAACTTTTTACCACTTTTGGTGCGGTGAAAGATTTACTTCGACAAACTCCAAGACAAGCCAAGGATCGACGCAATTTGCGAGAATTATTAAAAGTTACGGCTGGTGGCGTGGTTTTTACCACTATTCAAAAGTTTTGCGAGAAAGGCTTGTTCGAAAAGCAGTTATTGTCAGAGAGAAGAAATATTGTGGTGGTGGCTGATGAAGCACATCGCTCGCAGTATGATTTTATCGACGGCTTCGCTCGCAGTATGCATGATGCTTTACCAAATGCGACTTTTATCGGCTTTACCGGGACACCAATCGAACTGACCGACAAAAATACCCGACAAGTTTTCGGCGATTATGTTGATGTTTATGATATTGCCCAAGCAATCGACGATCATGCCACCGTGCCGATTTATTACGAGGCAAGACTGGCAAAAATCGAACTTCTGGAATCAGAGCGACCAAAGATTGATCCAAATTTTGAAGATATTACCGAGGGCGAAGAGTTTGAATTTAAGGAAAGATTGAAGAGCAAATGGGCCAGACTTGAGGCGATGATTGGTAGCGAAAAACGCATTGCACTGGTTGCTCGTGATATTGTTGAGCATTTTGAAAATCGCCTAGATGTGATTGAGGGTAAAGGCATGATTGTGGCGATGAGCCGTAGGATTGCCGTTGAACTTTATGAAGCAATCATTAAACTCCGCCCAGATTGGCACAGTGATTACGATAGTAAAGGTTTTATCAAAGTTGTGATGACTGGTTCGGCGAGTGATCCACAAAATTTCCAACCACATATTCACAATAAAGAAGCTCTCGGCAAGATGGCTGACAGGATGAAAGATCCAAAGGATGAATTGAAGTTGGTGATCGTGCGTGATATGTGGCTGACTGGTTTTGATGTCCCGAGTATGCACACGATGTATTTTGATAAGCCGATGCGTGGTCATGGACTGATGCAGGCCATTGCTCGTGTTAATCGTGTTTACAAAGACAAACAAGGTGGTTTGATTGTTGACTATCTAGGTATTGCGCAAGAGCTTAAAGAAGCCCTGTCAAACTATACCAAGAATGATCAGGAAGAGACGGCAATACCGCAAGAAGAAGCTGTTTCGGTGATGTTGGAGAAATACGAAATTGTCAGAGCAATGTATCATGGCTTTGATTATGCCAAGTTTTTTAAGGCGACGGCTGGGCAAAAACCAAGAATTATTCGCGAAGCAGTTGATTTTGTTTTGGGCTTGGAAGACGGAAGTAAACGCTACCGACAGGGCGTGACTGAATTATCCCAAGCGTTTTCTCTGGCTGTGCCACATGATAAAGCTTTGGAAATTCGAGATGACATTGGCTTTTTCCAAGCAGTGAAGGCAAGTATTACCAAATTGACGGTTGTCTCTGGTCCGACTGAAGAAGATTATGATTATGCGATTCGCCAAATTGTTTCGAGTGCGGTTTCCTCTGATGAAGTGGTGGATGTCTTTACGGCGGCTGGACTCGACAAGCCAAATGTGGCGATTTTATCAGATGAATTCTTGGAAGAAGTCAGAAATATGGAACACAAGAATTTGGCGCTTGAAGCTTTGAAGAAGTTGCTGAATGATGAGATCAAATCAATTTCGTCAAAGAATGTGGTCAAATCTCGTTCATTTGCCGATCTACTTGAAGCAACGATTCGCAGATATCAGAATAAAACGATCGAAGCGGCACAGGTTATCGCCGAATTGATCAATCTGGCCAAAGAGATTCGTACTGAAACCGAAAAAGGCAAAGATATGGGATTGACCGATGATGAAGTTGCCTTTTATGATGCTTTGTCTGAAAATGAGTCAGCTATCACTGAGCTTGGCGATGAAACATTAAAAACCATCTCTCGTGAACTTGTCCAAATGTTGCGAAACAGCACCACGATTGACTGGGCATTTCGCGATGACGTCAAGGCAAGAATTCGCATTTATATTAAGAAATTATTGAAGAAATATGACTATCCGCCAGACCAGCAAGAAGGCGCAACACAACTTGTCTTATTGCAAGCTGAGACAGTTTGTAAAGACTGGGTTGGAAAATAAACTAATGAAATACAAAGTCTGTGATAAATGTGGCGAGGTAGTAACAAAAACTGGCTTCATTTCAAGTTCAACGACTTGGAAAGATACTGCCGGTAATTTTGCCAAATGCCACAACAAAGAATGTGGCAAGTTTTTTCCCAAATCTGATTATGAGAAATTGAAGATTGAGGAGTTCTAGTTTTTCTTATTTGATTCGATGATAGCGGTCATTTCATCACCAATTCTTTTCTTTTCCATTTCTGCAGTTTTATCAAGAAGAACATTGGCGTAGTCGGCAGATCTTTCCTTCGTTGCTTTTTTGTCATTACCCGTCAATTCATCGACAATTTGAGTTATAGCATCGGGATCATTTTTAATATCTATCCACCAGTTGAGCTCATTGAATAGCCTGGCGAACCGAATTGCGTCTTCGTGAGGTAATTCAATGTCGTATTTATTTATCACCGCTTGGCGAGCTTTATAAATTTGACTTTCAGTTGGTTCGAGAAATTCAGGGCTAAGTTTCGCATCTTTTTTAATGTTTTTCATTATATTCCTATTTATTGGCAAATAATCTCACCATAATTGTTACAAATTCAAAGCGTCCAGACAATATCATACCTCTCAAATATATAGTTAAGCAAGTCAGTATTGGAATAGCAAGTCCAATCAGAAATATGTACATTTTTATCCTCAAATTTTGTCTCGAATTAGCCATTAAGCTTCGATATAGTTTTTCGTATTTTAGTTTGTAACCCTCAACCAAGTTTTTGTCCAAGCCAAGATAATGGATGACCTGCATTGCGGAGTTTTCGCTTTCGTTTCTCCTCATCATCTCTCGGCTCGCCCTCTGGGAGAGTATATTCAAGCTCCCCTCCCAGAGTATTTCTCGATCAATTATTGCCAGCTTCTCATGGATTGATCCTTTAAGGTAAAAAATGTTTACCCCTTGTTCCTCATAGTGCTTGAGGGCGCACTCGATTTGTGGTTGGAATAAGGATTCGTATTCGTTTATCGGCCGAGTGAAAATGAATACCTCGATGTTTCTGTGCCTGAGTTTATTTATTGTACTTTTGAGGAAGTCAGTCCTAAATTTTGAGACAAAAGGGCTGTAAATTATCACCTCTTTCTTGGCCGACAGCATATCATTTATGAATGAGCGATAAAAATTCTTCTCGTTGAACAAGTTATTGTTCTGTCGTGCTTGTGGTTTTTCAGAATTGATTGATACCTCTCTTCTTCTTAAATATTCCTTGAAAGCTTGGGTCTGATTGAACATGTTACTCCTCTTGTGATTAATTAGTCATTATCTGGTTATTTACGATAAGATTTGCTATATTATGTAATATGATTACAGATGAAAAAATTTTAAAGGACTTGGGAAGCCAATTTAAGCAAGCCAGGGACCTTATTCGATTTAAGCAATCCGAAGTTGCTGAAGCTGCTGGTATTAATTCTAGTTATTATGCTCAAATAGAACGTGGTGAAGTTAACACCACTTTTGCTAACGTTTATCGCATCGCAAAAGCGCTCAATATCAAAAATATTGAGATAAACTAACATTCGCCATCCTCTTCATCTTTTATTTCACCAATTTGCCTTAAAACTGGCTCCCAGCTCAGTATAATATCAAAGAAAAGTTCCATATTTTTATGGCCTGGGTCCACCAATAAAAAGATTAGTCTTAAAACTAGTCTTTTTATTATATCCAAAAACATAGTTGGATTGAGCTGCAATAATTGCTATAATTTGATTATGAATAAAAAAACAACGCTACTGCTAGAAAAATTAGAAGATGAAAGAGGGAAAAAAGTAATGTTTCTCTCTCATTGTCTATTAAACGAGAACACTCGCTATCTTGGCGGTGCTTGCCGCAAAGCGAGCATCAATGAGCTGATCGATTATCTGCAAGAACAAGGAATAGGTATCGTACAGATGCAATGCCCAGAGCAAAAGACTTGGGGCGGAGTTCTAAAGAAAGAAATGCTACAAGGCTATGGGATCAATGGAACTTGGCTAAGCAACTTCCGCAAACCGTATTTGAAATACTTTATCTGGAAGACCAGACTTTCATATAGAAAACTGGCGAAGTCTGTCGTCTCTGAAATAAAGGATTACATCGATTCTGGATTTGAGATCAAGGGAATTATCGGAATCAAAGGCTCCCCCTCCTGCGGACTATCCGCCTCATAATAAGAACCCCAATTCCTGGACACTTGCAAGAAGGGATAAATTCGGTAGAAT